>CBHXZU010000069.1:0-13308 GCA_966125105.1 uncultured Prosthecobacter sp. | reverse complement strand
AACTCGCTGGTGAACGTGATGGACGTGCAGCAGGGCATCCTGCGGTTCGACAACGTGAATGCGAGCGGCACGAACACCGCGAACTTCACGATCCAGAGCGGCGCAGGGCTGCTCTACCGCAACGTGGCCGGGAATGGCAGCGTGCGCCTGAATGCGGGCAGCTTCCTCGGCGCCGTTGAAGGCAACGCGACCATCGGCACGGCGACGACCACGGTCGCAAACCAGACCGTCCTGAACGTGGCTGGGGACGCGAAGGTGTATGTCGCGGATTATTTCGTGCAGGGCACGAACGCGATCACCGCGGCGGTAAATGGCCGCCTCACGGGCGTGGGCAATATCGACCTCGTTGGAGGACAAATCACGGGCGCGGCCGGCGTGCTGCGATTGGGCAATCCGATCCTCACCGGCGCCGGTTCGAATGATTACTCGGGAACGATCAAGGTGAACACGAATACCATCCTGGAAAACCAGGTGGCGCTCGTGGCGCCCGCGATCCGGCAAACCGGCAACGCATTGGGAACCGCGACGATCGAATTGAATGGCGGACGTCTCCGTTTGCGGGATGACCTCAGCGACTCCGGTGATGTCGCGAATCAGACCATCACCTACGGCAACAACGTGACCCTGCTGGCAGATTCGTTCCTCGACGCGAACCGGCAGAACGCTTCGACGGCGATCACGGCGAACACGATCGTGCTCGGAACGCTCACCGTTCCGTCGGGCACGAAGACCCTCACGGTTGACAGCGGCAACTCGTATGGAGTCACGTTCGACCAGTTGGCGGGTTCCGGCGTGTTGATGAAAGGCGGCAACTCCGTGCTGACGATCAACGATTACGCACCCGGATTTACCGGCGGCGTGGGCATCCAGGGCAGCCAGGGACTGGGCACGCAGTATGCCCAGAACCTCGTGCTCGTTCCCACGGTGAACACGCTGAGCACCTTTATCGCGAATGGCGGCTACAGCCTGCCCACGGGCAAGGTTTTGAACGTCACCGGCACCCTCAAGGTAGGAAACAATGCCGGCACGATTGGCAACGGCTACAAGGGGGTGACTTCTGGCGAAAACGTCGGGTCATTCCACGCGCAAGCCGGCACGACGGTGACGGCCAACGTCCTGGAAAACGACGGTTTGATCGGAACCTACAACAACGAACAGACCATCTCTGCGCCGTCGATCCGGGGCACGGGCATCTTCACCACCGTCGGCCAGCCGCTCACGCTGGATGGCAACCTTGTGAATGGAGCCACGGCTTCGAAGTTGAAGTTCACCGGCGATTCCGTCGTGAACCTGACCGGAGCTTCCCACACCGCTTCGAATCTCGAAGTGCAGAGTGGCACGCTTCGCATCGCGCCGACCTCGGGCACGGCGACCTTGCAGGGGAACATCAATGTGATGGCCGTGCCGGCGAGCACTGTCGCAACGGGCGCGAACGCCTCACAAGCGGTGGCCGGAATTGCGGGCACGCTGCAATTCGACGCGCCGACGGTCGCATACAGCGGCAACATCACCAATAGCGGAACGGTGCGGGTGGCCTCGGGCATCACGTTTGTCACCGGCACGATTGCCGGCACGCCGCTCACGTATGTGCCCGGCTTGCTCGAAGGCCGGGTTGGCGGAACGAATTCGATCTCCACGACGGATACCCGTCCCGGAAACCCCGGCACATTTGGCATCAAGCTCGAGCCGCGAATGGCCCAGACGAACCTGCTCACGAACAATCCGATCACGGGTTGGAGCAGCAATGAGATGTGGGTCTACACCGGTGAGTTCTACGACGCCGATGGCAAGTTCACGTTTGCCGAGGCGATTGACGACCTCGCGCTCGTCTCGATCGATGGCGTGAACCGCCTTGTGAATACCGGGAACGGCACGAATCAGCCGACCGGCACGGGCCCGTGGAACACGATCACCACCACCGCGAGCACGGCGGGCCAGCAGGCAACGATCAACCTGGTAGCGGGCGCGAATAACGGCACACCGTCACTCGACCTCGGGATGGGCCCGCAAAACGATGGTTGGCACACCTTCGAGGTACGCGTGCTAAACTCAGCCGGTGGCGGCGGCGCTGGGTTCTTCGCGAACTTCGGCCTCGGGCTCAACGCCGACGGCACCACGGCCTACGATGCGCCCGTTTACACGCGACCGATCGATCCGGGTGACGGCTCGCTCTTCCGCACGCAAGTCGGCGGGGCCGGTAAGATCCAGGTCGACGCAGGGAGCCGTTTGAACGTCGGCGGGTTCAACACGATTGCCGAGGTGAACATGATGGCAGGTGTTGGCACGAACCCGACCTTGTCGGTGACGAGCAGCAATTCTTCCGCTGGCAAACTCGCGCTCGTTGGCGTCCTGGCGAATGCAAACATCAACGTCGCCGCAGGCAAGACGCTCACGGTGGCGGCTCTCAGCATGGATGAGGGCGGTGCACTCACGTTGAACACGGAAGACAGCGGCACACTCGCGATCACGGGCAACTACACCATTCCCGCCACAGCGAAGGTCTTCATCGAAAAAGGCACGCTGCGCCTGGGGGGCGATGGCGGAGTGGTCGGAACGGACATCCAAGCTTACCAGGATGGCGTCCTGGACGTCCGCGGCACCCTTACTGGAAACGTGACTGTCAATAGCGGTGCCACCCTGACCGGCAGCGGAGCGGTAAAGGGGTTCGTCACGTTGAGCGGCGGCGCGGTTGCGCCTGGTGCGACCTCACCCGCGGTCCTGTCAGTGGAAACGTTGTTCGCAGATGCCGCTTCGACGTTTGCGTTCGAGCTTGGCGGCACGGTTGCCGGCACGTCGTATGACCAGTTGAAGATCACGGGTGTGGATTTCGATCTCGGCGAAGCGCAATTGAGCCTGACAAACGTCGGCGGTCTCGCGGTGAACTCGGTCCTCACCATCGTGATGAACGTGGGCGGTGACACGAACTTCGGCATGTTCTCGGGTCTTCCGAGCGGGTCCAACATCAACCTGGGTGGCGGCATGAGCGCGCAGATCAGCTACTACGATAACCCGCTGACGCCGCAGTTTGAAATCGCGGGCGCGAGCCAGACCAATGTCTCGTTACTCGTTGTGCCGGAGCCGGCATCGGCAGCGCTGCTGCTGGGGGGATTGGCTTCCATGCTGGGGCTGCGGCGCCGCCGCCGCGAATAAGGGCTAAACAGCGTATCGTTCAGCGCCGCAGCGGTTGTTTCCGCTGCGGCGCTATTCTTTTGGACAGTGCTGAAATTCCGCAGTCGCCAAACGCTGCGAGGGCACTACCGTGCGCCGCCCTATGAGTGAAAAAGTGAGGGTTCGCTTTGCGCCGTCGCCGACAGGCTATCTCCATGTCGGCGGAGCGCGCACGGCATTGTTCAATTGGCTCTACGCCCGGCATACCGGCGGCACCTTTGTGCTGCGCATCGAGGACACCGACAAGGCGCGCAACACCGAAGCGGCCATGCAGGCGATTTTTGACGGGATGAAGTGGCTTGGACTCGATTGGGATGAAGGCCCCCATGCCGGTGGCGATTGCGGCCCGTATTTCCAGAGCCAGCGGGAAGAGATCTACCTTCGCTACTTCGAGAAGCTCCGAGCGGGCGGGCACGTCTACGAGGATGGGGGCGCCTGGCGTTTTCGTTTCGCCCGCAAATTGATCGTGATGGACGACCTCGTCTGCGGATGCGTGGAGGTGGACATGTCGAACGCGGAGATTCATCCGGACATGACCATTCGCCGGCCCGATGGGGGATGGATCTTCCATTTTGTAAACGTCGTGGACGACATCGAGATGGGCATCACGCACGTGATCCGCGGTGATGACCATCTCTCGAATACGCCGAAGCATCTGCAGCTTTTCGAAGCGTTTTGCGCGACGCCGCCGCGCTATGGCCACATCCCGCTGATCCTGAATGCAGACGGCTCGAAGATGAGCAAGCGCGACACCGGCAGCGCGGTGGGTTGGTATGCGGAGAATGGATTCCTCCCCGAAGCCGTGGTGAACTTCCTCTGCCTGCTTGGGTGGAATCCGAAGTCGAACCAGGAGATCATTCCCGTGGAGGAAGTCGTGAAGCTCTTCGACGTGGCGAACATCAACCGCAAAGCTGCGGTGTTCGATCTCGCGAAGTGCGAGTGGATGAACCAGCAGTACATCCTGCGCATGACGCCCGAGGACCTGGCGGACGCCGTGGAGCCGTGGCTGCGCAAAGCGGGAATCAACTTTGGCACGCCGGCTGACCTGGTGCCGGTGATTGCGCTCGTGCGCGAGCGTCTTAAACGTCTCAGCGACGCGCCTGCGTGGGTCGATTATTTCTTCACTGAGGATTACGCCTACGATCCCGAAGCGGTGGAGAAAGTGCTGAAGAAACCCGGTGCGCTCGATCGCTTGCGTGCGCTGACGAATGCCTATGCGGAGATTGGCGAATGGAACGCCGGTGAACTGGAGCGGGTGCTGAAGGCTGAAGCCGCGAAGGCGGGGGCGAAGGCTGGTGAGTTTGTGCACCCGATCCGGGTGGCCACGACTGGACGGACTGTCGGCGCGAGCCTTTACCACACGCTGGAAGTCCTGGGCAAAGATCGCGCGCTCGCGCGTTGCCAGAGGACCCTTGCACGGTTTATCAGCGCTGTGTGATGCGCGACGTCTACACGCTCGAAGATCTGCGGGCATGGGAGAGAAGGACGGCGGACTGCACGCCACCCATTCGCCTCGCGGTGCTCGGGGATCCGGTCGCGCATTCGAAGTCGCCGCAGATGCACAATGCGGCGCTCGAGGCACTCGGCATTCCCACGCGTTACACGCGCCTGCACATTCGGCCGGAGGAATTGCGCGAATGTCTCTCGCTCTTGCCGAGCGCGGGTTTTCTCGGGGTGAATTGCACAATCCCGCACAAAGCCGCGGTGCTCGAGGCGGTGGCGGAGCCCGACTCGATTGCGTTGCGCTCGGGTGGCGTGAACACGGTGATCGTGCGTCCGGACGGCGCGCTGCGAGGAACGAGCACCGATGGGCCGGGGTTCGACCGGGCCGTGCACGAGGCATTTGGACGCCCGCTGCACTCGCTGCGGGTGATGATTCTCGGCGCGGGTGGCGGCGCGGGTCGCGCGGTGGCGATGCAGTGCGCGAGCGTGGGGTGTAAAAATCTGATGCTGGTAAATCGAAGCTTGGAGAAATTGACGCCGCTGCTCGACGATCTCGCCGATGAGTTCCCGGAAACGGAGGTGGCCGCTGGCGACTTTAGCGATGTGTTCATCCGCGCCGGACTCGGCATGAGTGAACTGGTGGTGAACTGCACATCGATCGGCATGAAGGCAAACGATCCTTCACCCATCCCGGCCAAGCTCCTCGATTCTCGCCACCTGCTCTACGACACGATTTACGTAGGTCACCGCACGCCATTGCTGCGAGCTGGAGACGACGCGGGGGCGAGGGGAGAGAATGGGCTTTCAATGCTGTTGCACCAAGGGGCGCTGAGCTTTGAAAAGTGGTTTCACCAGGCGCCGCCGATCAAGGTGATGCGGGCGGCTCTGACGAGGAGCGAATAGGTCGTCAAAAGGGGGATTCTGTTTGGTGCGTCTCCAGGGGTTTTAGACAGGATTTACAGGATCTTAGGATTACAGGATTTTTGGGTTCAGGAACTGCGGTCGCGGATTGCGGATTGGCTACTGAAGAGTGTGGTTTCTCTGTGTGGGTTTGGATGGATTCGCGTTCTCGATCGAAGACGTGGCGCGAAGGGGGGAAGGAGGTATGTCGACGACTGCGGCTGGCACGGAATCCTGTAATCCCAAAAATCCTGTAAATCCTGTCCCTCTGCCCCTCGACGTCGCATGCAGCGGCCGGTCGGAAACGAAGCAGCGGCGGGCACCGAACCGTGCACGCCGCTGATCGTTGGTAGATGAATTCTGCGGGCGCGATTACTTGCTCGCGACGCGCTTCAGGGTGGTCGAGTGCTCCGGGGATTCCTTGCCTTCCGCCATCGATTTGCAGCTGGTGGTAATCGTATTGGCGTCGTCGAACCGCAGCGACACGGCATTCATGTGCGCTTCCTTGGCGCAGTCGATGCACGAGCTTTCCTTGTCGAGCTGGAAGGAGATTGATTTCGCATCAGACGACTTCACGGTCATCGTCGGCCGATTTCCCAGCATGCAGTAGTGGGTCATCGCGAGCTTGCCGTCCTTGTCGTAATACATCGTCACCATCTCATTTGGCGTGCCGGCGAAGCAGCGTTCCTCCACGACGCTGCCAGCGGCGATAACGCGGTATTGCACGGTGAAGTCTTCCGGACCCTCGCCCATGTCGACTTTGCCGGCCCAGGTTCCGACCAGGCCCTTCATCCGTTCGAAATCGGCCGAAGTTTTCTTGGCGGGGGCGGGATCGCCGGCGTGCAAGACGCCAGCCATGACGAGCAGCGCGGCGGCGAATAGGGAAGTGATCTTGGCTTTCATAGGTTTGAGTTCGTTTGGTGGTTTCGGTGTGCCCGTGACGGGCGGTTTCATTGTCACGACGAACGACTGCTCGCCGGCAGGACATTCCTGACGAAACTTTTCCAAAAAAGATTCCCCAACCCCCGGGCAGCCTACTCGAGCCGCTTTTTGATCGCGAGCTTGGAACTCGTCACCGCGGCCTTGCCATCCTTGATGGCGAGGGTGGCGGTGCGCTCGGCGGTCACGAAGTTGTCGTTGCCATCCATTGTCGAGGTGACGGTGATGACCAGGTTTCCATTATTGAGCCAGCGAACCGGCACCGCCCAGTCTGCCTCCACGACATGCCAGAGCCGTTTGTCGTTCTGGTATTTTTCGGGAATCTCGGCGGCCGGGAGATCCACGACTTCCACCTCGGTGAAGGTGTCGCCTTTCCGCTCGAAGATTGCGATCCCGGCGGACCGGCGCGCGGTGCTGACCATCAGCGCGACCCGCTGCGAGTTTGGCGCCCAAAGCACCTGGGTGCTCAGGCGATTGCTTCCTTCTTCGGACTCTGCCGCGAGGATGAGGACCTTGCGGGACTTTTTCTCGATGAGCTCGAGGGACTGCCCGTCCGGGCTCCATTTTGAAAGGAAAGCGTAGCGGCCGTCGGGCGAGGGGGATTTCACCTCGATCTTCTCTTCCTCGTCCGCGACTTCGGCCTTCTTTCCTTCCGCCGCGACGCTGGAAAGGCTGCCGTATGAAATAGTGGCCGCGACCAAAAATGTAGCGGCCACCCGGCGCCACCGGCCAATCTGAAAAAGCGTCTGCATTTCTACTGCAATACGTCAACGCTCGGCGGTTCTTTCAAATCGCGCAGCGCCGGTTTGCAAAAGCGCTTCCGCTTTTGAGGCCGTCCGCGCGACCATGAGGCATGCAAGGCCAATCCTGGGTGGAACGTGTCGGCGAACTCGTCATCGCGCGGGTGCGTGGAGAACCAACGGCCGAGCTTTTGCGCGAAACCCAAGAGAAGGTCCTCTACTTGGTGCGAGGCGGTGCGGATGGACGGGTTCTTTACGACGCGCTGGAAATGGTGGCGCCGCCCGTCGACATTCCGTGGGCGCAGCGGGCATTGGATGAAAAACTGGGCTCGATCAAGTTGCGGCGGGCCATTGTGGTGCCGGATAGCCGGCTCGCATACTTGGCGCGGCTTGCTTTCGGGGAAGGAGACTACCGTGTTTTCTACAATGACATGATCGCCGCGGTCCGCTGGCTTGAAGAAGGAGCTGCTGCTGAGGAAGGTTCTGAGAGCGAAAGGTGACAGCTGTTTAACTCGTGGAACTAGGCTTGGATCGTTGGCGGCGCGAGGGGCCGATCCGCGTGCAGAGCAACACAATCGGGGCACAGAGCAACGCCATCGGCCCACAGAGCAGCACCATCGGCGCGCAGAGCAACGCGGTCGGCGTACAGAGCAACGCCAGGGGCGCACAGACAAACGCCAGGGGCGCACAGAGCAACGCCAGGGGCGCACAGAGCGACGCCAGGGGCGCACAGAGCGACGCCAGGGGCGCACAGAGCGACGCCATCGGCGCACAGAGCGACGCCAGGGGCGCACAGAGCAACGCCATCGGCGCACAGAGCAACGCCATCGGCGGACAGTGCAACGCCATCGGCGTACAGAGCAACGCCATCGGACCGAACTGTGGCGAAGTTCGACGGTCGGCTAGGGCTCCCAACACGTATCCCGGGAATTCAGCACGCGCGTTCTGCGCTCGCGCTGGAACAGGTCCGCGACTAGACCGGCGAGCGCGTACCAAGAGGGGCGGCCGTGGGTTCGCCGTTCCTTCTTAGGACCGCTTGTAATGGAGGCTCAAGGTGTGGAACTGCTGCGGCTTCGAGTTCGCAGAAACGTTGAAATAGATCAGCTCCACGGCCGTGTTGTTCTTGTTCCATTTGTAGCCGACCAGCGTTTGGGAAGCCTGGCCGTCGGCGGTTGGTGAGGTAGACCGAACGAGCTGTTGTCCCTGGCCGTAGAGGCGCTCGAGCATCTGGCGCTTTTCGCCGAGGCATACCCCGTATTGATCCTCGCCCCAACCCTCCTGCTCGTATTGCAACTCCACCTCCACGAGCTGACCGGCGGCGAGGCGTTCGCGCAACTTGGCGTCCTTTCCTTTCTCGCGGGTGATGTCGCCGCCGACGAAATAGAACATCACGCGTCGAAGCTCTGGCGGTTTGGGCGCATTGGGATCACTCGGATTGGGCTTTTTGAACCCCGAGACGGTGATCGCCCAACGGTTGCCCACTTTGCGGCGCTCTTCGACGACCAACTTGGCGGCTTCCACCTTTCCCTCCAGTCGCTCGGATGGCTCGTGCCACACGAGGCTGAAAGGAGGCATGATTTCGTTGCCGTTCGAAGGTGGCGGCAATGGTGCGGGCGTGGCGGCCTTTTTTTGGGCGAAAGCTGGCGCGGCGGCACAGACGAGGACGGCCGCGATCAGCGGGATCGCTTTCAAAAGTGTCATGACTTCCATTCGAACCTGCGAGGCCGATTGGCGCAACCAAAAGAAGTTCACCCACCTGCGACTTGCTTGTGGCGCGCCGCTTGTTAGGGTCCCCCACTTTTCGCAAAACATGTTCGTTTCACGTTGCGCTTCGGTCGCATTCGGATGGCTGGTCGCTGGGACGCTAGGTGTCCTCGCTCAGGATGTTGAACGGGTAGAGATTGGGTTGGGGTATGTGGAGGAAAGGGCGCGGCAGGCTGCCGCCAAACCGTTTGTCCGCCCAAGGGATGAACGCCCGCTCCCGGAAGCCCTGACGAAACTCGACTACAACGCGTATCGCCGGATCCAGTTCCGCCGCGACCAGGCGCCCTGGAAAGACGAGAATCTCAACTTTCACCTCCACTTCTTTTTCCCAGGCTACAGCTATGTGGACACGGTGCTGCTGAATGAGTTCACGAAGACGCATGCGCAGCGGATTCGGTTCATGCAGAACCTGTTTCAGATCGATCAGGGCATCCTTCCGAACGTGAATCTGCCGGAAGACATGGGCTACGCGGGGTTCCGTCTCGCGTATCCGTTGAATCAGCCCGACAAGCACGACGAATTGGCGGTTTTCCAGGGAGCGAGTTACTTCCGGATGCTGGGCAAGGCGATGGCCTATGGCCTTTCTGCGCGCGGGCTGGCATTGAACGCGGGGCTGCCGGGTGTGCCGGAAGAGTTCCCGACTTTCACGGAGTTCTGGATCGGGAAGCCGATCGGGAATGCGCAGGACATCACGCTCTACGCGCTGATGAATAGCGAGAGTGTCACGGGCGCCTACCAGTTCATCATCAAACCCGGCGAGGCCACGGAGGCGCGCGTGCAGGCGACGCTGTTTTTCCGGAAAGTGCCGCAGCTCATCGGTGTCGCACCGATGTCGAGCATGTTCTGGTTTGGCGAGAATAGCCGGGTGAAGCCGGATGATTTCCGTCCGGAAGTGCACGATTCCGACGGTCTCGCGATTCGCAGCAAGACTGGCGAGTGCATCTGGCGACCGACGCAGAATGATCCCGCGAAGCTGAATCAAAACACGTTCCAGTTTGTGAAGGACGACGAGTCGGTGACGGGCTTCGGCCTGCTTCAGCGCGACCGCGACTACCTTCACTACGAAGACGTTGAGGCAAACTATCATGCGCGTCCCAGCTTGTGGGTGGTGCCTGAGGGATCGTGGGGACCGGGGCGCGTTCACCTGGTGGAGCTCTCGGCGCATGATGAAACGGGCGACAATCTCGTGGCGATGTGGGAGCCGCGCGACCCACCGAAGGTTGGAGAGCCGTATCGCTTTGCATACAAGCTGCACTGGACGCTCGATCCAAACCCGACCCAGGCGGGAGCATGGGTGACGGCGACGCGCACGGGAGTAAAGCCATGGCGGCCTGGCGAGCGAATCTGTGTGGTGGATTTCAAGGGACCCGCGATCGACAAATTGGCTCCGGAGACACCGCTTACGGCGGTGGTTGCCCCGGCTGATCCGGCGCTGGCGGAGGTGAAAGACATCACGGTGCACCGCAACCCGGTGAATGGCACGTGGCGGCTTTCGTTCTATGTGCGCGCGGCCGGCGTCGATTTGCCGAAGCCACCAGCTGCGGACGAATACCCGAAGCTGAAACCGCCGCAGTTTAAAGCGCCGGTGGAACTGCGCGCCTTCCTGAAGAACGGCGAGGACGTACTCAGCGAGACATGGAACTATCGCCTGGATCCGTGATCGTGAAGGCGGCTGATCCGGTGGGAGAACCGGATGATCCGCTCGATGATGCCTGGGAAGAGGCGTACGCCATGGTCGAAGGTTACTACAGCGCACTGCGCATTCGAAACCGCCTGCTGCTGTCGCGCATCATTGCGCTCATTCTTCGTCGCGCCGCGCGTCGCCTGCCGAATGAGCCGAACCAGCGGCCAGCCGAACTCGCGATGCAGGAAGCATTGCAAGTGGTGGCGGATTGGTTTCAGCGCGTGCTGCAGATGGAGTTGCCGGATCAGCGGCTCGCCGCTCGCGGACGTCTTGCGCTTCTGCTGGCGGATATGCCGGGCCGATGGCAGCGCTGGTTCCTGCGGGACTCGGATTGGCCGGAGGAGTTCGCGGCCAAGATGCGATCGAGCTACCTCGCGGCGGGCCCAGCCTTCCAACAGCGCACGATGACTCCGCAGGCGCTGGATCTCCCGGCCGTGGTGACTGCGGCGAATGAAGGATGGGAGGCGCTCGGGCAATTGCCGTGGATGCGCAAGAGCATCGCGTTTGCGATTTGGGGCGCAGTGCTTTTGGCAATAGGACTACTGCTGTGGGAATAATGCCGCTCATTCCACCGGCGAAGGATCGCCGGTTTAGTGGAGCTCGCTGGATGATGATCCTGCTCAGCGCCGTGCTGGCGTCGGGCGGCATCTACTTGATGTTCGACCTGCTTCGGCGCGTCGGCGTGAACGGCGCGCGTTTGCTGTTCCTCATCATTTTCGGAATTCTTTTCACGATTCTTTGCGTTGGCTTCTCGCACGCATTCTTTGGATTCCTCGTGCGGCGCCGGGTTCCTGCGCGTTCGCGAATTGTGGAAACGTTGGAGCCGGCAGACGCTTCGCTTCCGCTGGCGCCGACCGCGCTGGTGTTCCCGGTTTACAATGAAGATGTGGACCGCGTCTTCGCCGGTGTGCGCGCGGTGTTCCAGGATCTGCAGCGGACGGGTGAGGGGAAGGAAGTGGAGTTCTACATCCTCAGTGACAGCACGCATCCCGATAACTGGGTGCGCGAGGAGTTCGCCTGGGTGGAGTTGTGCCGGCAGGTCGGAGGGTTCGATCGGATCTTCTATCGTCGTCGCGCGAAGAACGTGAATCGCAAGAGCGGCAACCTCGCGGACTTCTGCACCACGTGGGGCGGGCGATACACTTACATGATCGTGATGGATGCCGACTCCATCATGACCGGCGAAGCGATCCTCACGTTGATTCGGCTGATGCAGAAAAATCCGGGCGCTGGGTTGATTCAAACGGCGCCGCGGATCGCGAACGGCCAATCCATCTTCGGGCGGATGCAGCAATTCGCCAGTCGCGCGCACGGGCCAATATTCCAGGCTGGACTCGATTGGTGGCAGGGCTCGGCGGGGAATTATTGGGGACACAACGCGATCATTCGCCTTGAGCCATTCACTCAGTACTGCGACTTGCCGGATCTTCCGGGCAGGGAGCCATTCGGCGGGAAAATTCTGAGCCACGACTTTGTGGAAGCGGCGCTGATGGTGAAAGCGGGATGGCAGGTTTGGCTCGCTTACGACATCGACGGCACGTGGGAAGAAGGCCCGCCGTCGATCATCGACAGTGCAAAACGGGATCGCCGCTGGATGCAGGGAAACCTGCAACACACGTGGCTGCTGCTCGCCCGCGGATTGCATCCCGGCAATCGCTTCCATCTTTCGATGGGCATCCTAGGCTACCTCGTGTCGCCGCTCTGGCTCGTGTTCCTCCTGCTGAGCTTTTGGATCACGTGGCAGGACCGCAGCATGGGCCTGACGAAGTTCCCTGTGCAGGGGACGATCGGGCGATACTTCGAGCTCAATCAAACGCAGCACGGTCTACTCATCTTTTTCGTGACCATGGCGCTGCTGTTTGCAGCGAAGGGGCTGGCGATCCTGGACACGCTGCTTGAGCGCGGGAGGGTGAAGAAGTTCGGCGGGTTCCTTCGGCTGCTCGGGAGCATGGTTGGTGAGACGGTGCTTTCTACGCTCGTTGCGCCGGTCTTCATGCTCTTCCATACGAAGTTCCTCATCTGGCTCGTGCTCGGCAAAGGCGTGAATTGGGGTCCGCAAAATCGCGTGGCCGACGGCACACGCTGGGGCGAGGCATTTCGCGCGCACCTGGGCCATACGCTTGCGGGAATCGCCGGCGGCGCGGGCGCGTGGTTTCTCTCCGAGAAGCACACCCTGTTTTACTGGATGCTGCCGGTGACGATCGGCCTGGTCTTCTCGATTCCGGTTTCAGTCATCACGAGTAGCAAGCGTTGGGGTGATCGCTTCCGCAAAGCGGGTTTCTTCGCCACGCCGGAAGAAACGTCGACACCGCCTGTATTAACGGAACTCGAATCCATTATGGCTCGCCCGAGCCGGCTAGAGCCGCTCTTCGCGAAGGAAGCTCAAAGCGGGCTCACAACTGCGATCATGGATCCGTATGTGAACGCGGTGCACGTTTCGCTGTTGAGGCCGTATATTGAAGGAACCACTACACCGGAACCGCTTCGCCAACGCGGGGAGAAGGTGCTGCTGGAAGGCCCTCAGCATCTGACGACTGCCGAGTCGCTTGAGATCCTTTCCGATCCGGACTTGATGCTCTACCTGCACCGTAGCGTGTGGGCGAACCTCGCCGGGGCAGGCACAAACTGGTGGCGCCTTCACGTCGAGCGCTACCGTATCGGCGAATGGGT
>CBHXZU010000068.1:0-13509 GCA_966125105.1 uncultured Prosthecobacter sp. | reverse complement strand
CGCGCGGATGCGTCCCCAGGTTTCTTATCGCAAGCGGCGAGGCCGAGGGCGGCGATCGCGGCGAGCGTCAGGTGGAGTTTTTTCATGATGGGTTCTGTTTTAGTGGCCACCGAGAGCAGTGGCGTTTCGCTATAATCAAGCACCCTGCGACTGCTTAGAAAGCAGTTTCTCTAAAAGGCCTGTCATGCGTCCGAGCATTGCGCGGGGATCATCGAGCAGATTCGCGGAGGCGAGGGCCTGGTCGTTGATCTGTTCGGCCACGACCTTCGCGAGATCGCCATCGGTATGACGCATCTTCTCGAGGCTCACCACGAGCGGGTGGTCGGGGTTCAATTCGAGGTCCGGCTTCGGGGCGGGCGGGAGCTCGTGCTCGCGCTGCATGGCGCGGAGAACGCGGCGCATGTTGGTGGTCATCTCACTGTCGCCATTCACGGCGACGGCGGGGCTGCCGACGAGGCGCTTTGAGACGCGCACTTCGCCGACTTTGTCGCCGAGCGTTTCCTTCACGAAACCGGCGAGCTTGCCCGCGGTGTCGGCGTCAAGACCGCTGGCTTCCTTCTCGTGCTTCACGTCGGCCTTTTCGGCGGCGACGAGCTTCTTGCCGTCGAACTCGCGCAGGTGCTCGAGCACGAACTCGTCGCGCGCGTCGGTGAGGAAGACCACCTCGAACTTCTTTTCCCGGAAGACTTCGAAGTAAGGCGACGCTTCCGCGGCTTCGCGGGACGACGCGCTGAGGTAGTAGATCTCCGTCTGCTCGCTGGGCATGCGTGAGACGTAGTCGGCGAGGCTCGTGAGTTTGCCGGCATCGAGACCCGAGGTTTCGAAGCGCAGGAGCTTGGCGATCGCGTCACGGTGGCTCCAATCGGTGGTGACGCCTTCCTTCAGGCAATGGCCGTGTTGGCGGAAGAACTTGTCGTATTTCTCGGTGTCGTTCTTCGCTTCTTCGTCGAGGAACTTGAGCCAGCGCTTCACGAGCACTTCGCGCAGTTTCGCAAGCAGCGCGCTGTCCTGCATGGTTTCGCGCGAGATGTTCAGCGGGAGGTCTTCGCTATCCACGACGCCGCGAAGGAAACGCAGCCATTCGGGGAAGAGTCCTTTCGCGCGGGACTGGATGAGGATCTTTTTGCAGTAAAGATCTACGTGGTGCTCCTCGCGGGACATCGTCGCGAGCTCGAGGTTCTTTTCCGGCGCGAAGAGGAGCGCGCGGATGCTCAGCGGGGCGTCCGCATTGAAGTGCAACCGGTAGAGCGGCGCCTCAGTGTCGTGCGCGATGTACTTGTAAAACTCGTCGTATTCCTCCGGCTTCACCTCGGACTTGTTGCGCGTCCAGAGGGCTTGGACGGTATTGACCGCCTTTCCGTTGAGCTCGATCGGCACAGGGACGAAGTTCGAGTAGCGCTTGATGATGCTCTCGACACGCCACTCTTTGGCAAACTCGTCATCCTTGAGATGCACGACGATCTTCGTGCCGCGCTCGAGATTTTCCGCGGGCTCGATTTCGTACCCGCTGCGGCCGTCGCTGGCCCAGATCCAGCCGGTGTCTCCAGGCTTCGCGCCGCGCGAATAGACGGTGACCTTATCCGCGACCATGAAGGCGGAGTAAAAGCCGACGCCGAATTGCCCGATGAGCTGCGCGTCGACGCTGC
This sequence comes from uncultured Prosthecobacter sp., assembly GCA_966125105.1. Classification (GTDB taxonomy): domain Bacteria; phylum Verrucomicrobiota; class Verrucomicrobiia; order Chthoniobacterales; family Chthoniobacteraceae; genus SXWH01. The sequence continues at coordinate 11,863 of CBHXZU010000068.1, read as the reverse complement.
CGCCTTGGGCGCGTTCTTTGAGCTGCTGCAGGAATGCCTTCGAGCCCGAGTGCGCGATGGTGCCGAGATTTTCGATCAGCTCCTCCTTGGTCATGCCGATCCCAGCGTCGGTGAAGGTGATGGTCTTCGCCGTTTCGTCCGTGCTGATGGAGAGCTTCAACTCCTTATCCGGGTCGGTGACTTCGGCGCCGCTGGTTTTCAGGAAGCGGAGTTTTTCCGTCGCGTCAGCGGCATTGCTGATCAGCTCGCGGACGAAAATCTCCTTATCCGTGTAAAGCGAATGGACAACGAGATCGAGAAGCTGGGCGATCTCGGCTTGGAACTCGTGTTTCTCCGGGTTGCTAGACATAGGGCCGGCGACTTTAGAAATTCGGGCGGGCGGTGCAAGCGAGTCGATAATTCTAGAGCGAATCGGATGCTGGGGGGTCTGGCCCGGTCACCCTTTGCCACTGCAGCGGCGAATGGCCGGGCTGTAACGGCGAATGGCGCAGGTGCGATGGTGATTAACGCCAGTGCAGAAGCGATTCCGCGCTCGCGGCGAACCCCACCGCAGCTGACGATCATCGACGCGAGCCCGCTTTCCTGGCGTGGCTAGCGTTCTTGCCACCGTCAACTGAGTGAGAGATGGTCGCGTTGACTACGACGGATCGCGGCGGGACTAGGCTGCAGTTGCCTAATTTCGCTGCCGTTTTAAAGTTCCGATCGCAACACTCCGCATCATTTTCAACGCGCGCATGACCTACCTCCGTTCCCTGGCCCTCTCCCTGTCTCTGTCTCTGCTCCTGTTCGTCAATCACAGTTGGGCCGGGGTCCTTTACGACCTCACCTTCGAGTCGCCTGACCACACACTTGGGCAAGCGCCAACGGTGGGGGCTGGACCTTCGAAAGTTTCAGCGATCACGTTTGGCAGCCCGCGCGTGGTGAACAATCAGCCGTTGCTGAACGGCAACTGCCTCGAGTTCGAAGGATACACCAGTTACGAACAGGTCTACCTGAATACGGGCGCAGCGAGCGGAATTATCCAGGTCGACTTCGATATCGTCACCGCAAATGTGATCGGCTCCCTCTACGGGTTTACGGTTTTCCTGGATACTCCCGAGGTAAGAAGCCTGACCTTCCATGGCCCATTGCAGCAGATCCAGGCGTTCATCCCGTTTGGTGGCGGAATGCTGCAGGGGTTTGTCGATGGCCGGAAATACCACGTTACGATCGTTGCGGACACGGTTGGCAACAGTTGGCGAGTCAGCGTTGACGGAGTGCAGCGCTACCAATCGGCGCTCTCCGCCTCCACCGTATCTTCCGTCCGGCTCAGCATGGCGCCGATGTATGGGATGGCGTCGGACAACCCGCAATCGAAAGCCTACGTCGACAATTTCAAGGTCGTAAACAACCCCTCCACCGGGTCCGGCCCACTTGTCTCCGACGTGCAAGCGGTGCAGATCCGGACTCGCGACGCCTTCTTGACCGCCAGGATCAATCCACGCGGACTCGCGACGAACGTTTCGTTCCGGTACTGGGAGGGTTCCTCGGCCGGCTATATCACGCCGACGCGAACGATCGCTGCCACCGAGGAATTCGTGACGGTAAACCAATTCGTGGAGTTGAAACCGCACACGAATTACAACTTCGCGGTCTATGCGACGAATGCCGCTGGCACCATCTCTCAGACTTCAAGTTTTACGTCGGGAAACACGCCTCCCTCGGCCGCAAATTTGAACCTGCATTCGTTGTCCGGGACGGAGCCGTTCGCTTTGGTCTCCCCGGGGGCTATCGGGGCCGATATCGACGGGGATGCGCTCTCGGTTGAAGCGATTCCGCCTGGCGAGGAGGGGCACGATCCTCGGGTAAGTGTGCTCGGAGGTTCACTGATCTTCACCCCGGGTCCGGGATACGACGGCAATGCGGAGGTAAAGTTTCGCGTGACGGATGGATTCGGCGGGATCGCGCCCGGCGTGGTCAGCGTGACTAATGCTGCGCCCATCGCCCGGGCCATCACGTTGCAAGCGACGCCGGATGGACAACCCGCGCAGCTCACCCTCTCGTTGCTGGACGCCGATGGAGACGCCGTCACGATTACTGCGTTGGGCGAGCCATCGTTCGGCCAAGTCTCGTTTGAAGAAAACCGGGTAACTTATACTCCCGGCACCGGCTTCCTGGGCAGCGATGCGTTCACCTACACGATCTCCGATGGAAGAGGAGGGATCGCCACCGGCACGATTCAGGTCAGCCTCGACCTCGTCCAGCACACGGTCCTGCACGGGACGGGCAGTGCTGTCCCTGGTGTTCCGGGAGCGGTCTGGAGAAGCTTTGGCATCCCTTCGATTTTTGCGCCTGGGCATGCGGGGTGGGTGGCGAAGATTCGGAAAGGATCGGCCACTTACGACGCGATCTTTAGCGGACCTTTAGGGGAACCAGTGCTGCGGCTTCGGACGGGTGCCTTCGCCACGAACGCGTCGGGCGCGCCTATTCGAGGGGTCACGTTCGCAAGCTTCGAGCAGCCGGTCTTTGCGGGACAGAACTTCGCCTTTAAAGGGAAGATTACCGGAAGCGGCGTCACCCCGGAAAACGCGGACGGTCTATGGGTCAGCGATTCCGGTGTCCTACGACTGATTGCGCGGGATTCCGCGTATGCGCCAGGCACGGGCGGTGGACGTTACCGGAGCTTGGACTCAGTCGTGATGCCAGGCCCGAAAGTCGTGTTCTTCACTGCCACCCTGTTCGACGGAACGCGAGGGCTCTGGGCGTGGCGGCAGGACAGCGGCGTGCAGCGGGTGCTTGCAGAAGGACAGACCATCACCCGTGCCGACAACGGTCTCCGCATCGGTCGCGTGATTTCCTTCCAGGCGATCTCCTATGTGCCAGGCTCACCCGGACATGGCCGTTATGATGCAACGCGGGAGGCGGTCGATGCATATGCGCGGATCCAGGGCGGCGCAACGGTCCTGCTTACGGTGAATGCAGTCGGTGAAATCACCGAGATCGAGCGCACCTCGGCGCAGCCGTTACCGACTCGCCGGGTGCTGAAGCTCGGACGCTCCTCGAGCCCTGGCAATGGAATGAAGCCGGTCGCGGTGGAGGAGTTTGATACCATCTTCCAACCGGGCGTCCGCTATCGTGGCGTCGTTGATTTTGAAAATGGCTCGCTCATGGCAATGGCCGGCGCGTCGGCGCCCGGCCCGGGATCCGAGAACTTCCTGGCGTTCAAGGATCCCGTCGCCGGTTTGTCGCCTAGCGGCGAGACGCTCGCCGCATTCGGAGCCACACTCCAGGGCGCGCCAGCGGGCGCAAACGAGGGGATTTGGTCTTCCACGAACGGCGTCCTCGCGCTGGTTGCGCGCGAAGGCGATCCCGCGCCCGGTGCGGATGGCTATCGCTTCAGCCAATTCAAGTCTCTCTCGGTCTTCGATACCCGCGGTCCGATTTTCGTTGCCTCGCTTTCCCCTCGAAATGAGACCGGCTGCTGGGCGACTGATTCGCAGGGTAAGTTGCAACTGCTCGCGCGCACTGGCGCGGTGATCGACGGGAAAACCGTCCGGTCCATCGACGCGCTTACCACGGTGCCCGGCTCGCAAGGGCAACGCCGCGCCTGGGCCGATACAACCCACGGCGCGCTCGTGCTATTCCGCGTGAGCTTCAGCGACGGCACACAGGGTCTCGTGACCAGCTCGGTGCCTTAGCATTTCACCACGGTGGCGCGGCTATCCTGAGGGATAAGCTGCTGGGCTCGCGGTGCGGCACTGATAGTTGCTGTGCCCGGATTCACGCGGATGTGAACTGGTTTTGAGGTTCTGCCTACGGAGCGACAAACACCCGATAGAACTTTTGCGAGCCCGTCGCGCCGCCATTGTCGGTGAGGGTCAGCATGTCCCCGGCGCCCGGCAGCGCAGGCCCGACATTGGTCCAGGCGCCGGCCAGCATGCTCGCGCGTTGCAATTGGTAGGTGTGCCCCGCAAAACCTTGAACCGTGCAGGTGAAGGTCGCGCCGGTTTTGGCCGAGCTCAGGATTCGGCGATCACGATTATCAATCACGACCCCGTTATTCACCAGGTTCGGCGGCAACTCCGATACACTGCTGAGCAGATCCAGCACGCCATTGTTGACGAAGTTCCCCGTCGCGCTGAGCGCAGCGCCGCCAGTGAAGCGCATCGTGCCGTTATTCACGATATCCCCGGTCACCGCGAGGGTCCCATTACCGCAGTTGATCGCGCCGTAGTTTGTGACGTCCCCGACGATCGTCCCAGCCCCGTTGACCGAGGCATTCGCCGCCACGCTGAGCGTCTCCGTTGTGAGGCTCCCGCCGGCAAGGGCCAGCGTGGCACCTGGGGCGATGTGGGTTGCGGCGGCGCTCGAAACGGAACCGCTGATCTTGAGTGTGCCTTGCTCGACCGTTGTGCCTCCATTCCAGGCGCAGATGCCGCTCAAGGTCCACGTTCCGGCGCCCGTCTTGATGTAGCTGCTGGTCGTGGTTGTGTTTTGCTCTGAGATCGTGCCGGCAAAAGTCACCTCGCTTCCGGCGGTCGTCTTGCCGCCGATTCGGTAGGTGAAGTTGCGTCCGCCGGTCCCGCCGCCCATCAGCCCAGAGAGCGACCCGCCGCTGAGTTCGCCGATTTCGATCGTTGTTCCCGCGCCGGAACTCAGGATCCCGGTGTAGTACGCCCACACGCGGTCGGCGAGATTCACGGAGGCCTGAGGGAAACCCGGAAAGTCGTAGTTCGTCGCCATGCGGAAGTCCCCGCCGTCGCCGTCGGTCGTAACGTTGATCATGCCGGTGAATGCCGACCAATTCGCGTCGAGGTCGGTGCGTATCCACGGAACGCGGAAGTTGAAAATGCCGCCGCCAGTGAGGCTGCCGCGGAGGGTGTGGCGCGAATCGGCGTTCAGCGTGCCGGTCTGCCCAGAGGGGACGATGATGTCCGCTGTCGAACTGCTGAATCCGCTCGTGTTGTTATACATCGTGAGCGTGCCGCCTTTGAACGTGAGCGGGCCGGTGCCGAGCGCGCCGGCGTTCGCATTGTCGTTGGCGAGTGTGATCGTTGCGCCCGCGTTGATCGTCGTTCCGCCGCTGAAGTTGTTCACGCCCGTGAGCGTGAGCGCGCCGGGACCGCTTTTCGCAAGAGACGCATTACCGGTGATCGCCGCGACCAAAGGATCCGCGCCGCCGATCGTGTAGGCCCGCGCCGTGTTGTTCACAAGGATGCTCCGCGGGGCGACCGCGCCGGGGATCGTGATCAAGTTCACCGCGCTCGTGTCGTCGAAGATGACCGCGTCATTCGCGCCAAAGGTGTTTGGCGTGGCGCCGGTCCAGTTGTTGGCGGTCGTCGTATCCCAAGTCGCGCTCATCGCGCCTGTCCAGGTGAGCGTCGCGGGATTGCCGAGCACCTCCAGCCAGACCAGGGACGAATTCGCGCCCGCGGCGGAGCGCTTCACGGTGAAGGTCTGGCGGGTTCCACTGGGCAGGTTGTGCGTGAGGCTGACGCTGTTCGCCGTGCTGTTCGTCGCGCCGGTGATCAGGTTGTAATTGCCTTCGCTCAGCGTCCCTTCGAGCAGCAGGAACTGGAAATACTGCGTGCCGGTCAGCCCGAGCGTGCCGCCGTTCATCGCGATCCTGTCATTCGCGCCGGCGGGCGAAGAAGACAGATCGAAGAAGAGCGTGTTGCCGCCGAGCGTGAGGTTTCCATTCACCGTCATCGTCGCGCCCGTAAAAGGTGCCGTGCCGGGAGACAGCGTTGCGCCTGCGGTCGCCGTCAGGCTTCCGCCGAGAGTCCCGTCCCCGCCCAGGAATGCGCCGTTCGCCACGGTAACCGCTGTGCTCCCCAGCGAGCCGTCCACCAGAAGCCAGCCGGAGTTCACGGTGGTAGCGCCCGTGTAGGTGTTGGCGCCGGCGAGTGTGAGGGTGCCTGTGCCGACTTTGGTGAGCGAGGCATTGCCGGTGATCGTGCCACCGAAGGTCGTGCTGTTGCCGTTCGACCCCAGCACGTAAGCGACGGCACCCGCCGTGCCACCCGCGAGATTCGCGCCCAGGCTGGAACTCGAAAGCGCCGCAATATTGAGTGTGTTGCCGCCGGAGTTGGTCTGCGGTTGAAGGCTCACTGCGCCGATCTCCACGTTCGCGTTGTCAAAGCCATTGAAGGAGCCGCCGTTGAAAAAGAGCCGCGCCCCAGCGCCGGCCTGGCCGCCGCTGGAGAAGTTGAGCCGGCCCGCAAACGCCGCGGTCGGGCCCTTCAGGTCGAAACGCGTCACCGTTGTCTGGACGTTAAAATTAAGCGTTCCGGCGCCGGTGAGCACGCTGCTCATGGCGATGCGGTTTCCGGTGTTGATCGTCGCGGTGTTGCCCGCGGGCACGTTGAAGGGCGCGCCGATGGAAGCCGTCGTCGCGGTAGGGTATCCGTTCGTGAATGTCGTGCCATCGAGCATCGTGATCGCGCCGCCCTCGAGGCCGCCCGGCGCGGCAATCGTCAGCGCGCCTTCCTCAAGCGAAACTCCGCCGGTGTAGGTCTCAGGGTGCGCCAGCGTAAGCGTGCCCGCACCGCGTTTGGTCAGCATGCCCGGGCTGGTGACGCTGCCGGCGCCGTCGGCGCCGAGTGTGTAGTTGGCTGCAGCATTCACCTCGACCGTTGCTGGCGCGAGCGCGCCGGTCACGTTCACATTCGACTGGGCAATGCCTCCCTGGTCGAAGGCGACCCGGTCGCCGTCTGAATAGGCGACGGTCGTGCTGTCCGAGGCGCGCAGCCAGTTCGTCGCCGTTGTCTTGTCCCACGCGTTGCCCGCACCCTTCCACATAAGGTCCCGGGGCAAGGCGTTATTCATGACCACGATCGCGCACGTCTGCGTCCACGTGCTCCCCTGCGAATCCGTAACCGTGAACTCGAATCGCGCCCGTCCCGTGTAGTTCACCGTCGGCGTGAAGGTGGCGATCGCATTGCCTGTCCCGGTCAGCCCGACGTTGCCGCCAATGACATTTGCCACCGTGAAGTTTGGGGACGATGAGAAGCCGCTCGTAAACTTCCGCAAATCGATGGTCAGCGAGGTCGGCGAGCCGCTGATGTTCTTCGGCACAGCCCCGTTCGGGATTGCTTTGAAATGCAGATACTCCTCCAGCCGCGTGTAACCCGCAGGGGTGTTCGCAGGAAAAAACGTGGTGCCGCTGATGACGCCGCCACTGCTCGCTAGCACCGTTTTGTGATCGTCCGTGGCTACGCTCCAGCCCAGCGCGGTTTCGTAATAATCGGGCATCCCGTCCCTGTCCGTATCCGTCGGCGCGGCGGCGCTCTTGAGCGTGCCCATCCCGCCATTGGTCACTCCCTGGCCGGTCAGTGCCGTTTCGCTCGAGATGTGGAAGCGGCTCTGGCTCGTAAGCTTGTTGATGAGCACCGTATCCGCCTCATCCCGCAGCGGGCCCGTGTAGCCCGCATCCAGTCGGAGCGCGCCCGCACTGGAAACGATCTTTTTGTAAGCGGTCAGCGCATTATCGGTCGCGACTCCCGCCGCCGAGCCCGGGATGGCCGCCGCCGACTGATTATATGAAGAACCCTCGACGATGCCGTAGCCCTTGTCAGTGCCGTTGAGGAGCCCGTCGCCGTCGGCGTCGATCAAGTTTCCATTGAGATGCACCGTGAAGTTCGGCTGCCCATTGGTCGCGAGATGCGCGCCCACCAGTGCCTTGCTGTGAAGGTTGCCTGGCGGACAGATGAAGTAGTTGCCGACGACATTCGATTTCCAGTTTTGGACACTGGTCGAGTCCCCCATGATGAACCCGATGTCCCAGTCGAAGGTGACGTTGTTGACCCACTCCAGCAGCCCAGCGGGCCGCGCCTTTGGGTTGCGCGTGTGATTATGCGCCCAGAGCGTGTGATGGCAGGTGGCGTGATTTTGATCCCACAAACCGCCGCACGAATGGCTCTCGAGTCCCCACGCGTTGAGCGACCACTGGAACGTCAGGTTTTCGGGCGGGCTGCCGAAGCTCGACATATTCTCGTCCGTGCTGAACTGGATCGATACGTGGTCGAGGATCGTATTGAGCGCGCCGCTGTCGAGGTCGAGGCAATCGCCGCTCGACTCCGTATTGCCGCGCCGGAAACGCAGATGCCGGATCACGACGTCGTCGCCGGAAATCCGCAGCATATTGTTGAAAAACCCCACGCCGTCGCCCGGCGCCGTCTGCCCGGCGATGGTGACTTTCGATGTGATCATGCGCGTCCCGTCCGAGCCGCTCGGCAGGCGAATGTAGCCGCTGACATCGAAGACGATCGTCCGCCCGTCGCTCGGCACCGTGGCGATCGCGTCGGCGAATGAGCCGGGGCCGGAAGCGTTGAGATTGGTGACATGATACACGTCGCCATTTCGCCCGCCGACAGCGTAAGCGCCGTAGCCTTCCGCACCCGGGAAAGCGGGAATCGTTTGGCCCAGCGCAAGGGTCTCTCGCGCAACTACACAGAGCGTGGCGGCGCACACGGCGAGGATCCGGCGGAAATCGGTTCGAGGCAGGGTCATCAGTCGAAGCGCGCCACATCACCCGATTTTGTTTTCTCCGCAAGGCACCCAAATGGGTGTACTGCCGGCGGCCAAGGCGCTCCCCCGCGGATCCTGCGACTTGTCTTGAATCGCTACAGGTCCAAGCCGGCCCGTTTCGTGAGCTGCCTCTCCGATAGGGGAATCAATTCTCGTGCCGAATGGCCACGAGCTGAGCAATCTGCGGGTATGCCTAAACAAGGGACCCTCTTTCTCGCCGCTCTTTTAGCATTGGCACCGGTTGCATTTGCCGAGGATTGGCCGCAGTGGCGGGGGCCGAACCGCAACGGGATCTCGCAGGAGAAAGGGTGGGTCGATCAGTTTCCGGAGCAAGGGCCGGCGATTGCCTGGAAGGCCACGGTTGGACTTGGGTTTTCGTCATTCGTGGTGGGCAATGGGAAGCTCTACACGGCGGGGCATGCGGAGGGTTCCGACACGGTGTTCTGCTTCGAGGCGACGAGCGGGAAGCCGATTTGGAAATACAGCTATTCGGCCGAACTGGGGAACAAGTTCTTCGAAGGCGGGACCACCGGTTCACCCACGCTGGATGGCAATCACCTGTATTGGCTGAGTCGCTGGGGCGATCTCTTCTGCTTCGACGCGGCGACGGGCAAAGTGATTTGGAATCGTCAACTCGCCAAGGAAACGGGGACGCGCATTCCGACCTGGGGGCTCACCGGCGCGCCCACGGTATACGAGAATCTGCTCATCCTGAATGTCGGCGACGCGGGAATGGCGGTGGAGAAGGCGACCGGAAAGGAGGTTTGGAAATCGGGTGAGGGAGACGCCGGTTACAGCACGCCGCTCCCTGTCCCCCGTGGCGGCAAGACGGAAATCCTCCTCAGCAATGGCGAGGCGTTCCTTTCGGTCGAGCCGCTCACGGGAAAAGAAAATTGGCGGATGAAATGGCTGACCGAATATGGCGTGAATGCGTCCGACCCGATTCCGTATAGCGACAAGGTTTTCATCGCCTCCGGCTACAACAAAGGGTGCGCGCTGATTCAACCCGGCGCGTCCGCGGCAGTGGAACCTGAGATCATCTGGAAAAGCCGGGTGCTGCGCTCGCAGCTCAATGGGCCAGTCTTGGTGGATAAGTTTCTCTACGGGCTCGACGGAGACACGACCGCCCGCGTGCCGCTGAAGTGCATCGAGATCGAGACCGGCAAGGAGCGTTGGCTGCAGCGGGAGTTTGGCACCGGCGGGCTGATTGTTGCGGATGGAAAGATCATCGCGCTTTCGGCGAGCGGCGAATTGATGATTGCGCCGGTCTCGCCCGAGGCGTTCACGCCCTCCGCTCGCGCCAAAGTGCTCACGGGGAAATGTTGGACCGCGCCGGTGCTGGCCAACGGACTCGTGTATTGCCGGAACTCGCAGGGCGACATCGTCGCTGTCGACCTCCGCAAGAAGTAGCTGGCAATTGATTTTACCGCGACGACGCGACGAACGCGACGCGGACAAGGAAGCAGGAATTCAACGGCTCCGTGTTTGGGAGCTCGTTAATTAACCACGGAGAACACGGAGTTCACGGAGAGGGTTTCAGTCCTGTGCGCGTCTCCGTGAACTCCGTGTTCTCGTGGTAAATGCCTTGTTTTCGCGAGCGGCTCGACGCGTCGTTAGGACGGTCGGACTTTTTCTCAGAAAACGGCGGTTCCATCGCAGCTTTGGCAAGCCACTCCACAACGTTTGCCGCTTCGCGGGTTTCGTTGGCTACGGCGCGCCATGATCGCGCCCTAAAGATGTCTCCTCCTTTCGCGTAAGTTGCGTCGTCCCGGTTCTCTCGCTTTAAGGGCGTCATGAAACGCCGTTCTTTCCTCAGAACCACCGGGCTCTTCCTCGCGGGGGCTCCTTATATTCTCGGCCAAAGCAATTCGGCCAAGTTTCGGACTGCGCTCATCGGCTGCGGCTGGTGGGGCAAAAACATTTTAAAGGAAGCGGCGGCCTCGCAGCGCTGTCAGATCGTCGCGCTGTGTGATGTGGACAGCAATATCCTGGAGATTGCGGCCGACCAGGTGAACGGCTGGAACGGCGATTCGCCGAAGATCTACAAGGATCACCGCGAACTTCTCGAAAAGGAGAAGCCCGACATCGTGATCATCGCCACGCCCGATCACTGGCACGCGCTCCAGACAATCGACGCGCTGAAGGCGGGCGCGCACGTGTTCGTGGAGAAGCCCACCGGACACACGGTCAACGAAAGCCGCGCGATGTTTAAAGCGGCGCGGGATTCCGGCTGCGTCGTCCAGGTCGGGCTCCATCGCCGCATCGGGCCGCACCACGTCACCGGGATGAACTTCCTCAAATCCGGCAAGGTGGGCGAGGTCGGGATGGTCCGCATTTTCGCCGATAGCGGCGGCGGAAAGGAGAATCCGCAAGCGAACAGCGCTCCGCCGAAGTCCATGGATTGGAATCAATGGTGTGGGCCGGCTCCGATGCGACCTTTCAACAGCAGGATTCATCCGGGTGGTTGGCGCAACTTCCTCGATTACGCGAACGGCACGCTCGGGGATTGGGGCGTGCACTGGCTGGATCAGGTGCTGTGGTGGACCGAGGAGAAGTATCCGAAACGCATCTTCTGCACGGGTGGGCGGCAGATCGCCGGAGCGCCCGTTCTTAACGACAAAGAGCAAACGACGGACGCGCCGGATCACCAGGTGGCGACGTACGAGTTCGAGAACTTCACCTGCATCTGGGAACACCGAAAGTTTGGCGGCAATGCCACGGAGAAACACTCCATCGGCGCGTATTTTTACGGCACGAATGGAATCCTCCACATCGGCTGGCGCGACGGCTGGACCTTCTACCCGCGCAAAGAACGCGAGCCGCAGGTGCACGAGGATTCCCAGCTCCAGGAACCGGACGGCCATAACCTCACACTCCTCTGGGCGGACTTCCTGGATGCGATCGAGAAGAAGCGTCCTGCGGTTGCGCGGATCGATAATGCGCATCGGTCTTCGGTGCTTCCGTTGCTTGGCATGGTGTCGTGGCGGGCCGGGCGGAGCATCGAGGGGGATGGGGATAAGGAGCAGATCGTCAACGACTCGAAAGCGAACGAACTCCTCCAGCGGCCGTATCGGGAAGGGTGGAAGTATCCGGAGGTGTAGGTCTCCCCTGGGAGCGCCCCCTGGGAGCGCCGAGCCCCAGCTCGGCACATGGGCGGGCGCCAGCCCGGTCCTGTGCGTATACACGCAGCCGAGCTGGGGCTCAGCGCTCCCAGGGACCTATCTCCGCATGGCTGCGCTCGACCATGGCCAGTCTTGCGGGAGGCGACACAGCTTTGCTTTCACGGGGTTCTTCTCAATGTAGGTGAAGACCTTGTTGAAGTGCGTTTCGTCCCGGATGAAGCGGTCCCAGTAGT
>CBHXZU010000067.1:0-13510 GCA_966125105.1 uncultured Prosthecobacter sp. | reverse complement strand
CGCAAGCGTGCTTGCCGCGGCATTTCTGAACGCCCCCCACACTCGGGTGGATTGACGTTTCCCCCAATTTCTAAAAGGTCCGTGAATCTCTCTGACGCCGTGACTTCCCAGTCTTCCACAACTTCGACAACTGCTCTTTCACGCCGCGAGGCATTGCGGCGCATTCTTCTCGCCTCCGCACTGGCCACGACACTCGAGCTGCGCGGGTTCGCCGCGGAACCTCAGGCGCCTGGCATTGGGTTCGATCCCAACCTGCTGAAGAAAGAGATCCCGTGGCCGCGCCTGCTCACGGATGCGGAAAAGAAAGCGGCGACCGCACTGGGCGACGTCATTTTCCCCGCCGACCAATACGGCCCCGCCGCGAGCACGCTGGGCGTGACTGACTTCATCGATGAATGGGTGAGCGCTCCGTACGAGCAACAAGTGAAAGATCGCAAAGTCATTCGCGACGGTCTCGCGTGGATCGACGCTGAAGCGCAGAAGCGCTTTTCCAAAACTTTCGCTGAGAGCTCAGCGGAACAAAAGGTCGCGCTGGTGGATGACATCCTGAAAGAAGGGACCGAGGCGCGGAAACAAGGCCGCGCGTTTTTCCTCCTCTTCCGCGACCGCTCCGCCGGCGCCTACTACACGACGCCGGAAGGCTGGAGAGCGATCGGCTACACCGGAAATGCGCCGATGGTGGAGTTTCCCGGTCCGCCACCCGAGGCGCTCAAACACGCCGGCCTCGCTTAGATCTCTGTTTCGACTTCCTTTCCCATGCCCTTTCTTTCGACATCCAAGTCCCGCGCCGAACGCTATGACGTGGTCATCATCGGCAGCGGCGCGGCCGGCGGAATGGCCGCCTATGCCCTAACCAAAGCCGGCGTGAAAGTCCTCATGCTCGAGGCCGGACGAAACTACGACCCGGTCACCGAAACTCCGATGTTTCAGACGCCGGCCGACGCTCCGCTGCGCGGTGTCTCCACTCCGGAAAAGCCCCTCGGCTTCTTCGACGCGACGATCGGCGGCTGGAACGTGCCCGGTGAGCCTTACGTCGTTCGCGATAGCGTCGCGAACGGCTTCATCGAAGCCACCGCGCAGAACCGGATGAAGACCACGCAAAACTTCATGTGGTGGCGCGCGCGCATGCTCGGCGGACGCACGAACCACTACGGCCGCGTGCACCTGCGATTCGGCCCGCGGGATTTCAAGTCGCGCAGCACCGATGGACTCGGCTTCGATTGGCCGATTGGCTACGACGACATCGCGCCGTGGTACGATAAGGTCGATGAGTTCACGGGCCTCTACGGTTCCGTGGAGAATCTGCCAAATGATCCGGACAGCCCGCATTTTCAACCCGCGCCAAAGCCGCGCGTGTACGAGGAACTCTTGCGTCGCGGCGGGAAGAAACTCGGCATCCGCGTCATCGCCTCGCGCATGGCGATCCTGACCAAGCCCCTGCCCGGCCGCGCTGCATGTTTCTACGCCACGCCGTGTGGCCGCGGTTGCTCGATCAAGGCGAACTTCCAGTCGTCGACCGTGCTGATTCCACCCGCGATCGAGACGGGAAATCTCGATGTCGTCACTGACGCGATGGCACGGGAAATCACTGTCGACGCGCAAGGCCGCGCCAACGGCGTGCACTTCATCGACAAGAAGACCGGCAAGGAAGAGCACGTGAAAGCGCGGGTCGTAATCCTCGGAGCCAGCGCCCTCGAAAGCGCCCGCATACTCTTGAACTCCAAGTCCGCGAAGTTCCCGCAAGGCATCGGCAGTTCCACCGGGCACCTCGGCCGCTGGCTGACGGATTCCACGGGCTCAAACCTCGGCGGACAAATCCCCGCGCTGGAAAACCTTCCCCTCTACAACGAGGACGGCACTTCCAGCATGCACACCTATGCGCCGTTCTCCGAAGCGCAGGCGGCGAGCGCGAAGGCCATGGGTTCACCGCGCGGCTACTACATGGCGTGGAGCGGCGGGCGCCAGATGCCCGGCATGGGAACAGTCACCGCCGCCAAGGTGGGCGATCTTTACGGCACCCGCTTGAAAGAAGAAGCGCGCCGGTATTACGGCACCTTCGTGGACCTGCACGCGCGCGGTGAAACCATCCCGAACGAGAAGTGCTACCTCGAGCTCGATCCCGACAAGAAAGACAAGTGGGGCATTCCCGTCCCGCGCTTCCATTTCGAATGGAGCGACTACGAAGTGCAGCAAGTCGCGCACATGCAGAAGACGTTTGCCGACTTGATCACTGCAGCCGGCGGAAAACCGAATCCGCCTGCCGCGAACCCGCGCACCGCGATGACCGCGGGTGGCAGTGTGAACCACGAGATCGGAGTGACCCGCATGAGCGCGAAGCCGGCCGATGGAGTCACAGATCCCTTCGGGAAAGTCTGGGACTGCCCAAATGTGCTCGTCGCCGATGGCGGAACGTTTGTGAGTAATCCTTACAAAAATCCCACACTCACGATTCTCGCCCTTGCCTGGCGCCAGGCCGAGCACGTGATCGGGCTGATGAAATCCGGCAGCCTGCCTGCGCCGGCGTAGCGTTTAGAGACCGTCCAAAAAATCAAAGGCGTGAGCACATCGTTGCCAAGCGGATGAAGCGATACTGCGCCAAGCTCGCTGCAAGCACGCTTGCGCCGTAGCACGGCTCGCCAGAGCGGTCCAGGCGGACCATTCAAGAACGAACTCGGCTCAACGGAAGATGGGACCGCGTCTTGAGCGCAACATCTGCGGTAAATGGAACGTCAAAGCCGTTCTGGCAAACCGCACTACAGCGCAACCGCGCTTGCGGTGCCCTTCTACTACTCGCGTCTCAGCGTTTTTGGACAGGCCCTTTGCTACGCGCGAATCGGGCAAGGTCCGCGGCCAAGGAACTTACCCTCTCATGTTCACCGCGGAGCGCGACCTTTGCGCGCCCTTGGGGTTCGGACGGCGGTTCCATGCTGCCTTTAATTCCTAACGGGATTGTGACCTTCTTGTCATTGCGCAAAAAACTTTCCCGTCATACCGATAATCGGTCCATGCAAAGAGGGCTTCCACGAGCATTCCTCGCACTTTGCCTATCCCTCGCGACCGTCGTCCTGACAGCGGCAGACGCGACCGGATCGAGATCTCACAGCCCGCTTCTGAATGCTAAAGGTCAACTAATTGACCCCTTCGCAAACAAGCACGTAAAACTCCTGGCTTTTATTTTCGTTACGCCGGATTGCCCCGTTTCGAACTCGTATGCCCCGGAAGTGCAACGTCTCCATGCCGCGTTCGCGCAACGAGGCGTCGACTTCTGGCTGGTTTATCCCGACCCTGATATCAGCGAGTCCACCATCCACGAGCATCTGAAGGCTTACGGGTACCCTTGCGAAGCGCTGCGGGATTCGGACTGCTCATTTGCTAAGCGCGCGCGTGTCGAGGTGACGCCGGAAGCGGCGCTCTTCAGTCCGGACGGAACGCTCTTGTATAGCGGGCGCATCGATAATCGATATGCCGGGTTCGGCGCAAAAAGACCGAAGGCAACGGAACATGACCTTTCCCAAGCGATCGAAGACGCGCTTGCGGGGAATCCAGTGAAGCCCGCGGGCGGTCCGCCGGTTGGCTGCTTTATCGAAGGCGCCAAATGATCAGCTGGCCAGGCTTTGTCACCGCGACGAAGCACGCAATCATCCTGGCCATGTTGGCGGCGTCATCCGGCACCGGTTTTGCCGCGGAAAAAACAAAAGCCGCTCCAAAACGCGCGGATGCCGTCACGTTCAACCGGGACGTCGCCCCGATCATCTTCGGCAAATGCGTCGAGTGTCACCACCCCGGCGGCTCGAGCCCATTCAGCCTCACGACCTTTGCCGACGTAAAGAAGCGCGGGAAACTGATCACACGCATTACCGCGAGCCGGCTGATGCCGCCATGGATGCCGGAACGGGGGCACGGCAAGTTCGTCGGGGAGCGTTGGCTTTCCGACGATGAAATCGCCACCATCGCGCGCTGGTGGGACGCGGGCATGCCGGAAGGTCCGGCAAGCCAGCTCGTGGCCAAAGCAACGTGGAATCCCGATTGGAAATTGGGCAAGCCCGACCTCGTGATCACGCTACCAGAGCCGTACGCGCTCCGGGCGGACGGCCCCGACGTTTACCGCAATTTCGTCATCCCCAATATCGTGCCTTCGGACCGTTACCTCCGCGCCAGCGAGTTTCGTCCCGGCACCAGTGGCGCCATCCACCATGCATTTGTCCTGTTGGATGATCGTGGCGGCGCAAGGAAACGCGACGCGCAGGATCCGGAACCTGGATTCGCCGGAATGGATGCAGGTGGCGCTGGCGCTCCGGCGTCGATGTTCATCGGCTGGCAGCCCGACAAACGGCCGAGCGAAGCGCCAGAAGGCATGGCTACGCTTCTGCGACCGACGACGGACGCCGTGCTTCAATTGCACATGCGTCCAACAGGAAAACCAGAAAAGGTGCAGCCAAGCGTCGCGCTCTATTTCACGGATCAAGCGCCGTCTCGCTCACCCGTGATGCTGCTGCTTCGTTCCCTCGATCTCGACATTCCCGCCGGCGCCAAGGATTACGCATTTGAACGGAGCTACGAATTGCCGGTGGACGTGGAGATCTCCGCGATCCTTCCACACCTGCACTTTCTCGGCAAAGAAGTGCAGGCATGGGCGGAGCTCCCCGATGGAAAGCGTCGCGAACTTCTTTTGATCAAGAAGTGGGATTTCAATTGGCAGGGCGACTACCGCTTTGCGGAGCCCGAGCGATTGCCAAAAGGCACGGTGCTCCGGATGCGCTATACCTACGACAATTCCGAAGCGAATCCCGAGAATCCGAATCACCCGCCGCGCCGCGTGACTTATGGCCCGCAGAGCTCGGATGAAATGGGCGAGCTGTGGATCCAGATGCTCCCGCAGAATCTGGCGGAAGATGCCACGCTGCGCGCGGACATACGGAAGAACGTGGCCGTTCCCGACAGCATAGCCTTCAATACCGCGATGCTGCGACGTGATCCGAAAGACACGGTCCGCCGCGCGGAATTGGGAGCTGCGCTGGCTGCCTCAGGCCGGCTCGCAGAGGCTGAGAAGGAGCTCAACCAATCGGTCGCGGAGAATCCAAAACTGGCACGCGCTTTCCACCTTCTCGGCCAGATCGGGATGCAGCAGGAGGACAGCGCGAAAGCAAAGGCAGCCCTGAAGCGCGCCGTGGAACTGGAGCCGAAAAACGCGATCTTCCGGAGCGAATACGGCTGGGTGCTCTTCGCCAGCGGCGAAACAGCCGCGGGAATTTCGGAACTCGAACGAGCAGTCATCCTGGACTCGGACGACATGATCGCTCGGAGGAATCTTCAACGGGCGCGTGCCGCAACCGACGGCCGGTAGAAGCACACTGTCCGACAAACAATCAGCCGAGACGACTCTTCAGCGTCTCGAATTGATCAGCCTTTCGATTCCAAAAAAGCGCTTCAGGCTTATCCCGCGACGCGGGTGTGCCTACGCCCGGCGACGGCGGCGCATCATTGCGAGCGCGCCGATTCCGCCGAGCAGCGTCACGATGCTCGTCGGCTCCGGAACGACGGTCAATGTGAGGTCATTTCCGTCTCCGCCGGTGTAGCTCGCCTGGAATGTCTCAGTAAATCCGCCACTCGTCACACTGAATGGCGTTCCCGGCGTGATCGCGGTCGCCCCAGCAAAAAGCCCAGCCCCTCCGGCGAATCCGAAGACATCGCCGCCGTCGTTCGCGATCAACGTGAACGAGAGCAAATCAGGCAGGTCCGAGTTGAAGCTCAAACTGAGCTGAACCGGCGCGGTGAAGTTTACCGTGCCATTCACGTTCAAGACGTCGCTGCTTCCATTCGAAGCCAATTCAAAGAGCGTTGTGCCACCGGCGAGCGTCAGGCTCCCCGTCGTGAGCGGTGCCATGCTCGCGTTGCCACTGGTCAGCGTGCCGTTCGTGAGGGTCGTCGCGCCGATCGTTCCCGTTCCCGCAAGGATCGCCGCAGGCCCGTCGATGATCGTGGTTCCGGTGATCGAGCCCGTGACCAGCAGAGTGCCGGCCTCCACGCGAGTGGCTCCGGCCAGCGTGCTGTTGCCCGAAAGCGTGAGTGTTCCGCTCCCTTGCTTCACGAGGCTCACCGCCGGCGCGCCGCTGCTCGTAATACTGCCGGCAAATGTCGTGTTGTCCGAGCCCGCCACCGTCAACTTGCCCGCGCCCAGAGTCACCGCGCTCCCCGCGACGCCCGTCAGCGAAGCTACCGTTTGATTGGTTCCAGCGATATCCAACGTCGCGCCACTCGCAGTGATGTTCACTGCGGTGGAAGTGGGCAGGATATTCGTCGTCGCCCCGATTCCGAACCATTTCCAATTCAGGTATGCTTCCACTGTCTGCCGGTCCGTGGTCGAAAGCGCGCTGTTATAGATCACGACCTCGGCCAGATCACCCACGTATTGCGTCCCGGTGTTGTGGCCCTGCCCAATGACACCGTTCGTCGCGCTGCCGGCATTGAGCGTCGCCGTGCTCGTGCTCGTGCCGCCGTTTATCACCGTGCCATTCAGCAAAATCGATCGTCCGCTGGTTGTGTTCAGGACATCCGTCCACTGGCGGAAGACCTGCGTCCCCGTGTAAGCGTAGGCCGCGTTCGTTACCGAGATATCGTTTCCGAACTGGGCAAACGTGATTTGGTTATCGGCACGATACCCAATGTGCAGCGCGTTGTTGGTGCTGCCGCCGCGGGTGCCGATGTAGTAGTTCGACGCCGCTGTGCTCTCCTTTCCTTCCAGCGCGAAGATCGTGTACGCGCTGCCCGTCAGGAACGATAAATCGACCGTGAAAAACTTCTGGCTCCCGGCAAAGTCGATCACGTTCTTCCCGCCGAGCAATGCATTGCTCGCATAGCCGGGCTGATTTGCGGCCGTGCCCTGCGTGGCATTCCGATTATTGCCGCTCTTGTCGTTCCATTGCGAAACGGTTGCCCCGTTGAGAACCACGGACGACGCGTCCGCAGCATCGAGCCACAGGCTGCTACCCGCGAGCGGCGTGGTGGGCACAGGAGCAATCCGGAGGGTGCCCGCGCTAATCGTCGTCGGACCGCTGTAGGTATTCGAGCCCTCAGCGGAACCGCCGATCGATGCGACTCCAGCTCCCACCTTCGTGATGCCAACTTTTCCTCCATTCACGCCGTCTTTGACCGCACCGGAGAAAGAGCCGCTTCCGCCCGCTTCGCCAAGCGTGAGCACGCTCGTGCTGCCGGCCGGGCCGTTATTCGTCACCGTCCCCGAGCCATTGAGGCGATCGAATCCCTCGCTTTTGCCATTCAAGTCGAACGTGCCCCCAGACATCGTTACACCCGCAGTATTGGAAGCTGTGCTGCCGCCGTAGATCTGATCATTGCCCACGCCCGTTAACTGCACCGTCGCGCCCGGAGCGATATTGCTGATGCCCGCTACTGCGCGAACGCCATTGACGTTGCCTTTGCCCAATTGCGTGAGGCCCGCCTGCGCGTTCAGGATGAGGCTGTTGTTGTCCGTTGCGCCGGAAAGAATTAGCGTGCCGGCGCCAGCTTTCGTGAGCGCTGAAGCTGTGTTGCCTGCGAACTGGGACGTGATTTCGAACGTGGTGCCCGCCTGGTTGATGTCGAGCGTGCCTCCCGTCGTGCCCGTCGCGGAGAAGGTTCGCGACGTGACGATGTTTGTCGCGCCGGTATAGCGAAGAGCCCCACCGCCAAAGCTGACGCTCCCGGTGCCGATGCTGCTCGGGCCCGAATCCGCATAAACCGGAACGATCGTGACGCCGCCATTGAAGCTCGATGTGCCGGCGAATGCGTTCGATGGGCCAAGATTGAGCGTGCCCGCTCCCGACTTCGAAAGCGCAATGTTTCCGGTAATAGGTCCAGGCGTGAGCGTCCCGCCATTGACCAAGAAGAGGGACGCGCCGCCAAATGCCATACCAGCAAAGCTCAGGTTGTAGCCATTGCCCGAGTTCATCGTGATGGTGGACGAGCCCGTAGTGGTCAGTGTGCCCAATGCGAACGTGCTGCCTTGCGCGGTGCCAGTGTAGAGGTTCACGTCGAAGGCGAGGTTACCGCTTCCCGCGATGTTCGTGGCGCTCAGATCGTAGGTGGCGTTCGCGGTACTGCTGCCTCCCTTGAAATAAAGCCCACCATTGCTCAACGTGATCGTCGGGTTCGTGCCGAAGGGCTTCGCCGTGGTCGTGGCCATGCGGCCTTCGAGGATGCTTCCACTGATCGTGATTGCGCCCGAGTAACTCGGGCTATCTCCCGCAAGCGATGCGACGCCCTGCTGCGTGCCCGAGCCGAGCGCCGTATGAGAGCGATTGATGCTTCCGCTTCCGGTCAGCGGCGAATTGATGACCAGGTTTGCCCCCGCCACCCCCAAGGTAGTGCCGCCGCCGAGTGTGTTGAGCGTGAGTGTCTGCGTCGCGTCGATGTTAATCGGCGTGGCGCTGCTCAACGTCATGGTCCGCGGACCCGAAACCGCCTGGATCATGCCGCCGGTTCCCGCGA
This sequence comes from uncultured Prosthecobacter sp., assembly GCA_966125105.1. Classification (GTDB taxonomy): domain Bacteria; phylum Verrucomicrobiota; class Verrucomicrobiia; order Chthoniobacterales; family Chthoniobacteraceae; genus SXWH01. The sequence continues at coordinate 5,026 of CBHXZU010000067.1, read as the reverse complement.
GGCTGATTGCATTATTGAAAGCCACGTCTCCCGCAGCCGTGTCCAGCTCCAGCGTGCCCCCATTCAATTGCACGGAGGCCGTCCCCAGCGGGTTCGTTGCGCCGGTGGCATTGCGCCCGACAACGTAAAGCGTTCCATTCTGCACATCGAACGTAGTCCCGGTGAAGTTATTCGCCGTTGAACTGGAATTATCGAGGATTAGCCGTCCCGTCCCCTGCTTCACGATCGTCGCTCCCGCAGCCGTCCCGGACGAAACACCGAAAGACAGGTCGCTTGCCGAGTTTACCGTATAGGTTCCAGTGCCGTTGAATGTGGTCGTTCCAAAGCGCAGATCCCGGTTGGCCGTGCCGGTCAGGTTGAGCGTTCCCCCTGCGCCAAAATTCAGCGTATTGAGGCCGGCATTTGCGTAGGCCGTGCCGTTGAGCGCGATCGTCGCCGATGCGCCGGCGCTGAGCGTGATATCATCCGGCAAAGCCGTCGTCGTGTGCGGCGCCACCGTGGTGCTGACCAGGGCGGAATTCTCCGCGCGGAAAAGATTGGCTGCCGGAATGGCCGCAGCCGTCGCCTGGTCAGGGCCGGAATACGTCACGGCAATGCTGCCGCCGCCTGTATTATTGACGTATTCGACGCGGATTTCATGCCGACCGCTGTCGAGGGTGACGGTATTCGTCACGTTTACCGCACCATGTCCCCCCTCGTTATTCACGACCAGCGCGCCGTCGATGTAAAGACGGCTGCCATCGTCGGTATTGAGTCCAAAAGTATACGAACCTGCGGTGGTGATATTGAAGCCACCCAAGAATTGCGTGCCCGTCGTCGCTGGAGCCGATCCAATTGCGAGATTGGTCGAGGTGCCGACACTATTGGCAGTGCCGAGGAAATTGATGAGAGAAGAATCGCTGACGGCCTGGCCCGTGAAAGTCCGAGTATCCACGGCGCCCGCCGCACCAATTGCCGCCGGCGTGTAGTTCTGAATATCCCCGTTGTTCAGCACAACAGTTGCCGCGGAGGCTTTTGCCGCGAGAACCGCTGCAACAGCGGCAGTTAGCGCGGAGAGGTGATGACGGGAAACAGGGACGGTCGGACGGGACAGCAAAAGAGCACGCATTGAGAGAGGTAATGTCTGGTGCCCTGAGGAGAACGGGCGGCCACATATCTGCTTCACCGACAAACCGCAAGTGCCTCGCGCGAAAAATATCTCCGCCCTGCCCGCTTAGGAGCCGACTCGGATCGTCCACGGAAGATGATTTGCGAGGCTGAGAGCACCTTGCGGTTCGATCCCCCTTGACCTTCCGCGCTTCATGCTCCTTTTTCCGCGCCGTGTTTCGTCCGTCCCTTCGTTCCTTCTGTCTCGCCGTCGTCACTTTCGCCAGCCTTTGCACCGCCAAAGCCGACGTCGTCTGGTCTCAAGATTTCACCGGGCACGCTGACAACGCGTTTCCCTTCAGTGATTTCACGGGAAACTCCACGAACGATTGGAGCGCCATCAACGACGAATCGAAGTTTCGCGTGAACACGAGCCTGGGCAATCCGTCACCAGCTCTGGTTTTCACCGACAACACCACGTCCACCACCAATGGACTGGGAAATCTGCAGTTGGCGATGAGCCAGTTTGCGCCGTTCAGCACCGCCGCTGCCTCGACGCCCATCCTGCGCCTCACCTTTGATTGGAAGATCGAGAACTTCGCCAGCAGCGCGACCAGTGAGGCGTTCCGTTTTGTTCTTCGCGCGAATGGTTCCATGGCCTCTGGAGATCAACTCATCATCGGCTTCAATCGTGCCAGCCTGAACGATGGCGATGCTTCCGCGAGCGACCTTACCCTTTACGCGGCGACGGTTGGCGGAACGAGCAACATCGCGCCCTCCAACGCCAACGCGATCGGCTTGGTTGCCGGCACGGGTTGGCAGCCGGGCTTTAACTTCGGCGAATACGACGCTGCCACTGCGGACGCGAACGATACGAACGACCTTTTCTATCGATTCGAGCTCGGCTACAACTTCAACACCGGGCTCCTGAATGGCATTGCCACTCGCCTCGCGACGGACGCGACCAATGGGCAGTCTGCTGCATTCTCCGTCGCAATGAATCCGGGCCTTGTTTTTTCGGACCAGGGAGCGCTCGATGTTCTTCTGTTCGCCAGCACCAACGGCGTTACTGGCGTGAGCCAATTGGACAACGTCTCTTTCGAAGCGGTGCCGGAGCCGGGATCCAGCGTGGCGATGCTGCTCGGCGCGGGCATGATTGCAGCGCGTCGCCGCCGTCGCTAAGGCCGAGATTCTGGCAAACATCCGCACCCCGGTCAGACGGCCAGCCCAAGTACTGACCGGCGCGCGATCGTTTCTCGACACGCCCGCCTCGTTTCTCTACGGCTGACGTATGAAAGCCACCTTGCTCCTTTTCTGCAGCGTCCTCACGCTGCTCATGGGCGGCTGCGAAAGCGACCTGCCGCCGAATCCCAGCCAGCCCGCAGTCGCATTTGGTAATAACAAGTTCCGCGATGAGGGCATGGAGCGCCCCGCCAACCTGGCGACGGATCGCGAACGCAACGTTTGGTAAGTTTCAATGGCCGCACATTCTCGCATCGTCATCCTCGATTTCGGCAGTCAATACACCCAGGTCATCGCCCGGCGTGTTCGTGAATGCCAGGTTTACTCGCAGATCGTCCCGTTCGACACGCCTGCCGATAAAATCGCCGCACTGAACCCAAAAGGGATCATTCTCAGCGGCGGTCCATCTTCGGTTTACGCGAAGAAGGCCCCCCACCCCGATACCGCCATCTTCAAGCTCGGCCTGCCGGTCCTCGGCATCTGCTACGGCGTGCAGCTCATGGCTCACTTCCTCGGTGGTAAAGTAGAGCACAGCGAGCGGCGTGAGTATGGCCACGGGCAATTGCAGCTCAATGAAAGCTGTCCGCTCTTCGAAGGTCTCGGAGCAACCATGGACGTTTGGAACTCGCACGGCGATAAAGTGACGAAGCTTCCCAAAGGCTTCCGCGCAGTTGCGAAAACGGAGAATGCTCCTTACGCCGCGGTCGAGGACGCGAAGCGCCGCTTCTACGGGCTCCAATTCCACCCGGAAGTCGCGCACACGCCCCGCGGCAAGGAACTGCTCGAAAACTTCATCTACAAGGTTTGCGAGGCCGCTCCCGATTGGACGATGGGCTCGTACATCGAAGAGATGTGCGAAAAGATCCGCGAGCAGGTCGGCAACGACCACGTCCTCCTCGGCTTGAGCGGCGGAGTGGATTCCAGCGTGGCCGCAGCGCTTCTTCACAAGGCGATCGGCGACCAACTCACCTGCGTCTTTGTGAACAACGGCCTGCTTCGGGCGAATGAAGCCGAGTCAGTCCAGCGCATCTTCGGTGAGCACTTTCACATCAAGCTGAAGTATGTCGACGCCACGAACCGCTTCCTGACGAAGCTCAAAGGCGTCACGGATCCCGAGAAGAAGCGCAAGATCATCGGCAACGAGTTCGTTTACGTTTTCCAGGACGCCACAAAGCAACTCGCCCGCGGCAAGAACTCAAAGTTCAAGTGGCTCGCGCAAGGCACGCTTTATCCAGACGTGATCGAGAGCGTGGCGATCGGAGGGAATCCTGCGGCGCTGATCAAGAGCCATCACAATGTCGGCGGACTGCCGAAGAACATGAAGTTCAAGCTTCTCGAACCCCTCCGTGAATTATTCAAGGACGAGGTGCGCGAAGTCGGCGCTCAGCTCGGGCTCCCGAAAGAAATCGTGCAACGCCAGCCATTCCCGGGACCCGGGCTCGCTGTCCGCATTCTCGGCGACATCACCAGGGAACGCCTGCGGGTCCTGCGCGAAGCGGATACCATTGTCGTGAGCGAGATGAAGGCCGCGGATTGGTACTACAAAGTATGGCAGTCCTTCGCCGTGCTGCTGCCGGTTAAGAGCGTGGGAGTGATGGGTGACGAGCGCACTTACGAGAACACCTGCGCGGTCCGCATCGTGGAGAGCCAGGATGGCATGACGGCCGACTGGGTCCGCCTGCCCTACGACCTGCTGGCCCGCATTTCGAACCGGATCGTGAATGAAGTGAAGGGCATCAATCGCTGCGTTTACGACATTACGAGCAAGCCGCCCGGCACGATCGAGTGGGAGTGATTCGTAAATGTAGCTTCGATCTGTGACCGTCGCTCATTTCGGCGCTGGCCATGGCAACCTGATCGCGACCGACCGTCATAGATCTGCGCTCCAATGGGCAGCGGGTGACGGCACCGGTTAACAAAGACCAAGTTTTCCGCTCGAACCGACATGCCACTCAAACGAATGGACAACGTCCTCATCGTTGTCGACGACCTCGAAGCCACCAAACAGTTTTTCATCGAACTAGGCCTCAAGCTCGAGGGCGAAACGATGGTCGAGGGGCCTCTGGTCGGAAAACTAATCGGGCTGGAAAACGTCCGGGCCACCCTCGCGATGATGCGAACTCCCGATGGTCAGGGCATTGAACTGGACAAGTTCCACACGCCCGATGCCATTAGGTTTGGCCCCGTGAATGCGCCAGTTAACGCGCTTGGCATGCGGCGCGTCATGTTCGCCGTCGAAGACATGGATGCGGTCGTTGCGCACATGCTCGCGCGCGGGGCTGAGCTCATCGGTGAAATGCAGTATGAAGACGCGTATCGACTCGCTTACATACGCGGGCCCGAGGGCATCATCGTCGGTCTCGCCGAGCAACTCGGGTAAAGCCGTGTTTCGGGCGGCCTTTATGCTCGCGCTGAAGAGGCCGGAGCTGGGACGTCTCGACCTTTCGTCGACTATGTTAGTGCGCTTTCACGGCAGCCGGGCTTTCAGCGCCCGCTTCTGAGCCGTCGCTGCCGTTTTCGCAGACACGCAGCGAGTCTCGCAATTCTCGAGGCTTGATGGGTTTGGTCAGCACTTTTGCAACTCCGGCGGGAACTTCGCCAAAGGTCAGCAACCTCTGACCAGCCCCGGTGAGCAAGATCGTCGGTGTCGAGGGCGATGCTTTCTTAATTGCTGACACCACCATGCGGCCATCCACCT
>CBHXZU010000066.1:0-13576 GCA_966125105.1 uncultured Prosthecobacter sp. | reverse complement strand
CCACTGGCACTTGCCGTCGTGAATCCCGGCGCGCTCGGCGTGATCGTGAAGGGCTGGTGACCATCGGCAGCAGTGTCGTCGACGACTGCCATTTGGAAGGAAGCGGAAGTTTGCCCGGCCAAAATTGCGACCGTTCCTGGAACGCTTGCCGCCGTCGCGTCGCTCGATGACAGGGCGACCGGTAGATCCGAGGCAAGGATGCCGCTGATGGACACGATCCCATTCTTGGGGGCATCTCCCTCGCGCACGGTCGATGGAATCGTGATCGTGAGAACGGCGTTTTCGTTATCGAGGACCTGCGTGTTGGCGCTGCCGGTCGTCCATCCGGCCGACGTCGCGGCCAGGACAACTGACTGAGTTCCCTCAATCCTGTTATTCTCCGGCACCGTCAGCGGAATCACGACGCTCGTCTGTCCGCGCGCCACGTTAATGCTTGGAGGCAGTTGCAGGGCGGCCGAATTCGACGAGACCAGCGCCACGCTAAGCGGCACCAACGGTGGGGTGGACAGTGAAAGGGTAGCCGTGGCACCCATCGCGCCTTCCGTGAGCGTGGCCGGAGCGGTGAGCGAAAACACTCCGCCATCGTTGTCGATGACCTGCATCGAAGCGCCCGTTTCGGCGTTTCCAATGCTCGATGCAGTGATGACGACTGTTTTTGTTCCGTCCACGAACAAATCGTCCATGACCGTGAGCGGAAAACTCGCCGAAGTCTGGCCCGCGAGGATTGTCGTGGTTGCGGGCACGGTCACTTTCGAAGCCGATTTCGAAAGGAGATTCACGACCAGGTCTGCTGAGGGCGGCGGAGTGATCGAAACCGTCCCGCTCAAAATGCCCGCGCCTTCTGTAGCCTGGGCTGGCAGTGAAACCGTCAACGCGCTCGGCACCGCATTTGCCGTGATGGCGATGTCGTCGATCGCGATGCCGTCGGTGGTAATGCGATAGTTATCGAATTGATTGAACCGGATCTTGAACGCGCCGGTGAATGCGACGCCGCGAGTCGCGATCGCTGCGTCGAGGTCAACGGTGAATTGCGCCCAGGAGTTCGTGAGGGTTGGCGAGCGTAACGCCTGGATTTCCCACCAGGTGTTGCCATCGACGCTCATCGCGACGCCGTCGAAATCTGCGCCGCCGGTGAAAGGAGCGGCCGGAGGACCATTCGCTTCGTCGTCGAACATCTTGGCCCAAAATGTCAGCCGGACGCCGGTGCGCCCCGCGAGGTTGACGGTGAGCGTTGCTTCGTTGCGTGCATTGGCCCCGCTGTCCGTCGCCTCGTCCATCGTGAGGTGCCAGGAACCTGCGTGCGGGCCGTTTAGGTTTGTGGCGATCGTGTGGTAACCGCCCGTTCCGGTGACGGTCCAGATTGCCGGGTTCAACGTTCCGCTCTCGAAGTCTTCTCTGAGCACGTCGGCGGTAGTGGCTGGAACGCTCGCCGCAACGACACTGAAGGCGTTCGATTGCGCGCTGAAGGCGCCCGACGTCGCGCGCAGCTTGATGCCTGTGGCCGAGTACGGAATGCTCACTGCTCCAGTCCACTCGCCGCCGACAAACGAGGCAGTGATCGGCGGGGTCACCGGCATGGATCCCGCTGGCGGCGCAGCGAGGGAAACCGCGTTCGCTATGACACGGTCCATGCCTGTGCCGATCGTGTAAAAGTCCGTGCCGATCATCACGACGCGGCCCGCTCCGATTTCGCGGCTGATGACGACCGCTTCCGTTGCGCTGGTCTGAAGAGACACCACGCCGTTGGTGGTGGTGTAGGTGTGCAGGTAGCTGCCGGTGAATGGAACTGCGACCCCCGCGTTCAACGGCGTATCCGCAGCCTTTGTCACGGAAGCACTGGTCGGAGTGCTGACCGGCGCAAGATTCAGAAGTCCGCTGTTCGTTAGCAAAAGGTGCTCGGACGCAATGTTCGAGCACGCGATCACGGTGCCGCCGGACGTAACAAAATTGTTCAGCACCGTCGTCCATGAGCTGCCGATACTGCCGAGCGTCGTTGCGGAGCTGCTCTCCTGCTCGACGATGAGGAATACCTTTTTCCCCGAGAGCAACCCGGCGAGTATGGCCGGGTCGGTCGTGTTGGTGCTCGTCTCGATAAAGTTTGGAAAGTGCGCCGTGATGGCTGCCTTCGTCTGCTGGTACTCTCCGCCGGTGGATATATCGGCGAAGGCCGTCCAGGTGAGGATCTCAGGGTTTCCGTTTAGCGGAACGTCGAGACTTGCCGTGCCCGTAAAATCAGGAACGGAGTTACCGACGGCATCGATCGCCTTTAGCGTCACGGGAAATGGGGCGTCGACAAATTGAGCCACCGGAATGGGATTCCACATGAAGGCAGCGGCGGGTCCATAGGTGACGTCAAAGGCATTACTCGCGCCCGCGTGTCCACCCGCGTCGGCCGCGGTGAGGACGACTCCCGTGCCGTAGGCTCCGAAAGTCACGTTCAATGTCGCCACGCCATTGGTGAAAACCGAGGCGGTTGCAGGTGTCACCGGGACATTGGCTCCATTCCCGGCAGCGGCCGTGAGGCTCACGGGTTGATTGTAATTGCTGATAACCGCGTCATTCACGTCCCGCGCAGTGATCGAAACGCTCACTGCAGCGCTGCGCAGCACCGTCCCGGGAATATTCGCGACCGTCAGATGGTGCGCGTCGTTGTCCGCAATCGCGAAAGTTCCGCTGGCGGGCGTGAAGCCGGTGGCCGTTGCGCTGATGGTCGCGCTTTGCCCCCCATCCGCTTCCGTGTCGTCGACGATCGTGATCGCGAAATTTACCGACGTCTGGCCCGCAGGAATGGTAACCGCCGCCGGGACGGTGGCTTCACTCGTGTCGTTCGAGGAGAGATTCACCGTGAGCGGGTTGGTGAGAGTGCCGGAGATCCGGGCGGTGCCAGTGCGCGGTGTGTCGCCTTCTCGAGCGGTCGCGGGGAGGGTTAGCGAGAGCGCTGACGTTTCGTTGTCCAGCACGCTCACCGCCGCGGTTCCGGTGGTCCAATTCGCCACGCTGGCGGTGATCATCGCCACGCGCGTGCCATCGATCTCTCCATCGTCCAGCACGGTAATGTGGAAGGGAGCCGAGTTCTGCCCAGCCGGGATGAGGACGAATGCAGGCGGCGCAAGCTCACTCGTGTCGTCGCTGGCAAGGGAGACCTTCACGTCGGCATCCGCCGGCGCGCTGAGCGTGACGCTTCCGGCAAGGTCCGCCGCCCCTTCGCTGATGCTGGTTGGCAGGGTCAGCGTGATCGTGGCAGTTTCGTTGTCTCGCAGCTCTGTCGTCGAGGTGCCGTTCGGGTAGGTCGTCGCAGTGGCGGTGATCGTCACGGCGCGCGTGCCATTGAGCAACGTATCGTCGGCCGGTGTGACCGGGAAAGTCACGCTCGCCTGGCCGGCGGGAACGATGACGCTTGCCGGAACCGACAGCTGGCCCGGAAGGCTGGATGCCAGGTTGACCGTGAGATTGGAAACGGGCGCCGGTGTGACCGTTAGTGTTGCGGTCGCCGGGGCGCCATTTTCGGTGAAAGTCGGCGGCAAAACCAGCGCCAGACTCTGGCTGAATATGCGAGTGATCGAGATGTCGTCGAATGCAAACCCATCCGTCGGAATCGTGTAGTTGTCGTAGTGGTTGAAACGGATCTTGAAATTGTTCGAGTAGGTCAGGCCCCGCGCAGCCAGCGCGGCATCGAGATCCACGGAGAGCTGTTGATACGCGGCGCCGATCGATCGGAGCGGCTGGATCTCATACCAGTTCACTCCGCCGTCCGCGCTGATCGCCACGCCATCAAAGTCCGCGCCAGTTGAAGGGAAGGGCGCTGGCGGCGGACCCTCGGGCTCGTCGCCGAACATCTTCACCCAAAACTTGAGTGTGAGGTCTTTCCGGCCGCTCAGGTCGAGCGTCAACGTCGCCTCGTTGCGGGCGTAGGTGACGTCGGTGCTCGAATCCATCGTGAGATGCCGCGCGCCAGTCCGCGGAACGTTCGCCGTGGTCACCTGGGTGCGATGCGGGCCCGTGCCGGTGATCGTCCATTGCGGCCCAAGCGTGCCTGCCTCGAAACCTTCGGTGAACAGGACCTCGCTAAATGGCTCGATCGTCAATCGAACGGTCCGTTGTTGCGCGAGTCCGCTCGTCGTGTTCCGGAACGTGATCGTCGCCGTGTAAGTTCCCGCGGTAAGCCCGTTCGCGGCACTGTTGAGCGACGCGGTCACAACGATATTCGCGCCCGCGGCCAGCGTGCCTCCAGCGGATGAGAGGTCGAGCCAGGGTTGATCGCCGATGGCAGTCCACGAGAACGGCGCAGCGCCGCTGTTAGCGAGGGTGTAATCGGTGGAGGCGGGTATGAATGGTCCGCCAATCGTGCCGGTGGGCGTCACCGCCAAATTGGGCGAGACGCCGAGGCTGTCCGGGATGTCGTAGTTTTCCACCAAGCCAGTCGTGGTTGAACTGGAGGGCGACGTGGCGTTCGCTCCCATGCCGCGCTTTGCAAACGCAGACCACAATTCGCCGCGGTTGGCGCCGGCGGAATAAACCATCTCGGCTTGCAGGATGCCGTCGCGCGCCTGGAGGAAGTTCGGATTCGCTGGCGCCAACTTCATGCCGTCGGTCACGAGCTTGAGGATCAGATCGTTCCCCGCCGCCGCGCCGTGCTTCGCGATCAAGTTTGCGCGCGCATCCCACAGCGTGACGCACCAGACTTCGCCCTGGTTGTGCACTTCGCTCGCGGAACTCCCGCCGCCGAGAGGGCTGATCGGCACGCCGCTATGCGCGCTCGCCTGCGCGGGATCGATGTCCTTGAACGTGAGGGGATTTTTCGCGAGGTCGGTCGTGTAGGGATAACGGCGAATGCCGTAATAGTAGTTCTGCGTAAGCCCGCTGAGTTGATAACTCGCGTACGCGCCGGCGGCGTATGTGCCATTCACGTCGTCCGCGGGATCGCTGAGGAGGCAGAGCCCGTAAAAATCTGACCAGCCTTCACCCATCCCACGCGATTGCGAAGCGCTCATGCCGACCCCGCCCCCGACGAGACGATTGCTCAAACCGTGCGTGTATTCGTGGATGATAATTTCCTGGTCGAAGTCGCCGTCGCGATCCGGCGTCGGTCCGGTGAAGACATACATCTGCATGCGACCGGGTGAGCCATCGCCTGGGGTGGAGAAGTTTGCGTTGTTCGTCCCCGATCCGTCCTGCGCATCTGCCTGAACGGCGTCATTGCCGGCGCCGCCGCGGCCGAAGTTGTTGTTTTGGAAGTTGCCCGCGCCTTCGGTGAACCCGAGCGCGTAGTAGCGGTCGTGGATCAGGTTGTTCCAATAGAAGAGATTCACGACCGCGGCGTCGCGGTAGGTGCCTGGGGCGTTGGCAAGATCAAGCGCGGGATCGAATACGCGGCCGGCTCCCGCAGCTTGCGGACGAGGAGTGTCGGCGACGTTGTCGGCGTTCGTGTCCGTATGCGCGTCTACGTTGTTTCCGCGCGTCTCGACAACGCCGTCATCGATCCAGCCATTCGGCGAAGCCGTGGTGTTCAGCGCATCGAGCGTCAGCAACTGGCGGCTGCTGACTGCAGGCTGCGTCGTCAGCGGAGTGGGGTGCCCCGGTGACATCGGCGTCGGACTGTCGCTGGTAAAAACGCGATAGCTCGCCGGGCTGATGTATTCCGTGAGGCGCTGCTGCACGAGCGCCTGGCCAGTTCCGGCATCCACCAGCGTGCGGAACATTTCGCCCCGCTGCTTGCTGATGAAAATGACCTCCCAGCAAAGGCGCATCGTGTCTTCATCCAAGGGCAGCCACGTGTATTCGGCGGCGAGATCCAGCAAGGCCGGGGCGCGGAATGGCTGTTTGTGCGAGGCTCCTTGCGGTTGTGCCGACGCCACCACGCGCTCGGCGGGAACGTTTTCTCCGAGCGTGGCGGCTGCCGCGCTAATCGCCTTTGGCGCATCGATGGGCGGTTTGGCCAGGATTTCCACGGCGTTTGGCGTGCCTGCCTCCGCAGCTGCCCGCGGATTCGGGACGAGCCGGCTCGCGACATTCACGAGAGCCCCGCTGTTGGTCACATGGGTCTGCAAGGTGGATTCAAAAACGCGGATGCCATCCAGCGTTTGCTGCCACACGGTGGTGCGCAGGCCATTGTGCGGAGTGACGTAATCGCGGGCTTTCGTGGAGTCCGCCAGCACCTGCGGACCGTGGCCGAACATCTCCGCGTGCTCGGCGAGGAATGCCTTTACTGCGCGATCGGCGTCGTCTTTTGCAAACTCCGCGGCCCGAACGGGCGGAACGGCGCCGCCTTCGCCATCCGCGCCGGTGAGGAAGCGGGATGTCGATGCAACGAACTTTGGAGAGCCAAGCTGGTCATCGAAATCCACTCGGGTGCCGGGAACCATGGCCTGCAGTCGTTCGGCGGCTTTGCGGCGGGATTCCCGCGAGAGTTGGCGTTGTTTCTCTCCGTCGACGTTTGGTGCGCGGTGATCGAATCCGGCATTGTTTGCAGGGCCAGATGCAGACTTCCGTTGGTCCGCGGGGGCGGGGGCGGGCTTTGGCAAAGCGGAGGGATCGGCGGTGGCAGTCTGTGGTCGCGACGAAGAGTCCGGCGGCTGCTTCCGAGCGAAGTAGCCGAGGACCAATACGAGCACGACGAGGCACACCGGGAGGAAGCGGGAGCATTTCATAGGAACTAAGGTAAGCTGGCCCCGACTAAGGCCTGCGAAACACCTTCCGACAAGGTCGCAGAGGCATGCCTAACATGACAGCATAGCAATATTCCTGAAGCCGGGTTGCTCCTTCGTTGTGCCCAAGTGGGCGGACGTTGAGCTGCAGATCGTCGCGCCGTTCGCTGTCGTTTCGAGGTTCGTGCTTCCGATTAGTTCTTCGATCTCGCCTTTTTTCCGCTCGGCCGAGATGGCGGGAACCATTGAAAAATCTCGGGTTAGCCCATTTTGGCGCTCTTTTCCCCGCGAAAAGGACCTTCATTTTGAGAACACGGCACTTTTTCCCGATCGTTTTCCTCCATTTCCAGGCTTTTGGAACGTCTGGAAGCGCTTCGGCACCTGCTACCGGATTGTGCGCACTTGCCCGTCGTGTAAGTCCCAAGGCAATGTCCTCGTGTGAATACCGTCACCGAGTTTCTCCAGACGCTAATCCGGGTGCCAAGCGTGCACCCTGATGGGGATCCGGGCACTGATCGCGTCGGCGAAGCGGAGTGCGCCAAGGTGGTCTCCGAGATCTTGCGCGGGATCGGCGCGACGACGGAATTGAAGGAGGTCTTGCCCGGTCGACCTAATGTAATCGGCCGATTTGCCTCGGACCGCCCGGATAAGCCGGTGCTCATCTTTGCGCCGCACACGGACACGGTGAGCGTGGCGGGTATGACGGTTGAGCCTTTCGGCGGGGAAGTGAAGGACGGGAAGATTTGGGGACGGGGAGCAAGCGATACCAAGGGATCGATAGCCTCCATGCTGTTCGCCTTTGCGAGTTTTCGGGACGAATTGCCGAAGCTTTCCCATGAGATCGTCTTCGTTGGCCTTTGCAGTGAGGAATCCGGCCAATACGGGGCCAAAGCGTTTGTGGCCGAGCACGGCGACATGCTGCGAAGGCGCGGCGCGTTTGCCATCGCCGGTGAGCCGACAAATTGCAACGCGGTGGTCGCTCACAAAGGCGCGCTTTGGCTCACCGTGACGACGCGAGGCAAGGCGGTGCATGCCGCTTCACCGGAGCGCGGGGAGAGCGCCATTTATAAAATGGCCGACGTGATCAATGCCACGCGCAACCGGTTGGCGCCGATGTTGGCGGAATCGAGCCACCCGTTGCTCGGCCACACGACGATCAGCGCGGGAACGGTGCACGGCGGCAGCCGCATCAATATCGTGCCCGATTTCTGCCGCGCGGAAATCGACATTCGCTACTGCCCTGGCGATGACAACATTCTCGAGCGCGTGACGGCCGAACTGCGCGCGGCGTGTCCCGATCTCGAAATCGAGAACGTAATTTCGCGTCCGATGCTCACCGACTGCGAGCATCCGCTGATCAAACACATGGAATCCTGTGGCTCAAAGTGCGTGGGCGCTCCCTGGTTCAGCGACGCCGCCATTTTCGCCCACGCGGGCATCCCCGCCGTCGCCTGCGGGCCTGGCTCGATCGCGCAAGCGCACACGAAGGACGAGTTTATCTCTGTCGGCGATCTCGAGCGGGGCGTGGAATTCTTCCAGTCCCTGCTCCAGCGGCTCCGCAATTAACGGACGCTAAATAGCGGCAGCGCCGGATTCTGAACGTGGGCCGCTGACTTCCGCCCTCTGCGTAGTTGCGCCCCAGCGCGCATTCCCTCTATCTCCGCGGATGCAGATTTGGCAGCGGTTTTCCGAAACACTGGCTCATTGGATCGTCCACCGGCGCTGGTGGGTCCTGGGGGCAGTGGTCGTGATGCTCGCTGCCGGAGTAGCTGTCGTAGCGAGCCGGCAGAACTTCGATTCCGAAGTGCTGAACCTGCTCCCGGGCGATACGCCGGCGGTGGACGCGCTGAAGGTCGTAAACAGCGAGTTTACGCAGGCGCGGGAATTGACCTTTGCGATTCGCGGCGAGCCGGAAGCGGTGGCGGGATTTGGGAAGTATTTCGTGGAGGAATTGAAGAAGGAGCCGTGGGTCGTCCGCGTGATGGCTGGCTCGCCGATGGAGGAACCTGACGCGATCGCCTCGCTGCAGCCGGTGGTGCCGGCGCTTTTGCTGAACCTCGAAGGTCCGGCATTCCAGGAGGCGCTCGCCTCGTTGGAGCCGGATGCGCTGCGCGCGCGGTTGCAGCGGCTGCGCGCTCAGATGGAGGCCGGATCGCCGAAGGCAGAGATTGAATTGGAGTCCGATCCGACGGGCTTGATCCTCGGCAAGGCCTTGCGGCCGTTGGCCAGCCTCTCGAATGGCGAGAATCGCACCGGGCTCGAGTCGGAAGATGGCACGATGCGGATCATCCCGGTAGTGACGAACCAGGCGTCGCTCAGTCAGCCCGACTGCGCAGCCATGATGGATCAGGTCGCGGCGTTCAAGCAGCGGCTAACTGCATCCTATCAAGGGCCGACGGCGGAGATTCTCGTCACCGGCCGCACGCCGTTTGTCGCGGAAATCGCGGCGAGCATGCAGAGCGATATCCAGGTGACGTCGACGATCTCGATCCTCGCGGTAACTGCCCTGTTTTATTTCGGGTTTCGCCGGCTCATTCCGCTGATTGGCATCGTGTTCATCCTTGCGGCGAGTTGCTTTGCGTCTTTCGCGCTGGGGAGTCTATTCTTTGCGAAGCTGAATCTCGTGGCCATCGCGTTCTGCTCGATCCTCGTGGGGTTGGGTGATGATTTCAGCCTTCTTCTCTACAATCGCTACCTCCGGGCCAGGGCGCAGGGCGAGGATCACGAGAAGGCGATCGCCACTTCAATCGGCGAAGTCAGCAAGGGGATCATCTACGTGGCGCTTACGACCGGCGCTGGGTTCATCACGCTCGCGGCGAGCAGTTCCCAGGGCTTCTCGCAACTCGGCATCCTCATCGCGATCGGTATCATCACGTGCGGCCTCTTCATGATCGGACTGCTCTTCGTTTTCATTCCGAAGAACACAACGATGGGCACCAAGGACCGCTCTCGAGCGATCCTCGGTCCGATCGTGGCAAAGACGAAGGAATTGCGTCGCCCATTCGGCCTGACGGCGCTCGTGGTTTTCGCCCTTGTCGTCGGCTACGCGCTAATGCCTTTCAATGAGCTGAAGTTCGATACGAACCCGCGTTCACTCGAACCGCGGACCATGCCGGCATCCATCGCGCTGCGCGCCATCGGTGAAAAGTTTCCGTCGGCCAAGGATCCGCTCTTCGTCTTGGTGCAGGCCAAGGACGCCGAGGATTCGCACCGTCGTTGGGCGAATCTGAACAAGCGGCTGCAGGAGATGCTGGATCAAGGATTGCTGAAGAGCTTCGCCAGCCCGGCGGGCATGCAGTTTTCTCCCGAGCGGGTGCGCGCTCATCAGCCTGCGTTCGCCGCGGTCAACTGGCAGGAGAAGCGTGACACGTTCCTGAAAGTCGCCGCCGAACTGGACTTCAACCCGGAGGGCCTGCAATCCGCGGCGAAACTGTTCGCCGAACTCGACCGCGCCGCGAAGGCGAAGCCGGAGGAGTTGATCGATCTTCATCGAGTGCTGCCGGACTCTTCGTCGTGGTGGTTCCCAATCAATTTTGTGGTGGCGCAGAACACTCTGATTACGCGCGCGCACATCAACCCAGCGCAGCTGCTGAAGGAATCGAGCGAGATCGAACGCTTCGAAAGGCCGGTGCGAGAAGCCGATGCCGCCGCGCAAGTGACCGGCTTTGGCTATGCCATGCTCGCGCTAGTCCCGTGGGCGCGAAAAGAGGTCGTGCTCTTCAGCGCCGGAATCACCGGACTGATCTGCGTAATGCTGGCGCTCGCATATCGGAATTGGCGCCCGTGGCTCACGCACATTCTCAGCCTCGTTTTTGCGATCGGGCTCACCGTCACCGTGCTCAAGCTCACTGGGGTGCAGATCAATCTGCTCAATGCGCTCGCCTTCCCGCTGATCCTCGGCGTCGGCGTGGATTATGGCATGCACATCCTCATGGCCGCGCATGATACCGATGAACTCGCGACCGTATTGAAGCCCGTGGTGATTTCCGGGATGACCACGATCGTCGGCTTCGGCGCGCTGATGGCAGCGAAGAATCCTGCGCTCAGTGGGCTTGGCGTCGTGTGCTCGATCGGCGTGGCGAGTTGCCTGGTCTCCGCGCTCCTTTTCGCGGTCCCCGTGCTCGGGCTATTCCCGCAGCCACGGGACAAGCATGAGTAGTCGCGGCGTACGCGAGTTTACTTCTTCTTCGCGCCGCCCCCGCCAGCCGGCTTCTTCTGCGCTGGCTTCGGTTTCGGTGGCGGATTGGTCCGAATATTCTCCGCCTTCGATACGCCGGCCATTTCGCTGAAGACCACGATCACGGGAGTGCCAGGGACGAAATCCGCGAGCTTCTGCTTGTTCCCCTTTCCGAAGATCGTGCCGGGATAAATCTGGAATACGCGCGTGCCGATTTTTCCCTGCACCGTGATTGCTTGCTCCGTTGCCGCGACAACTGTCCCTGTGTAATCCGTCGGTCGAGGCGGAAGCGCAGCCGGCGCGGCGAGGATCAGCACGGCGAGGATGGCGGCAATGCGGAGAAGCATGCTGGAACGTTTTCCGGACGCGCAGGCTCGATGCAATACCGCGAAGCGGCAAACTTTGTGGCGTGGCATGCCAAAGGGGCTGGGATTTCTTAAAGGGGGGATGCGCAAGCGCGACGGCTTGATGGTTGTGCGTTCTTCCTTCGCAGGGGTGCCATATCTCTCCGCAGCTTTGGCAAGCCACGCCGCAAAGTTTGGCGCTTCGCGCTTTAGGTTTGCAGCAGGCGCGCGCGCAGCCGCTCTGCCAGCTTTTCGACGGTCTCGCGCTCGCAATAGTCCATCACGTGCTCGTTGCACGCGATGGCAGGCGCTTGGTCGCAATGATCGAGGCAACCGGAAATCTTGAGCCGGACCAATCGCGACAATCCGCGTCGCTCCAGCTCCTTCTCGAGGACATGCGCCAGTTCGCGATTCCCTTTGCGCCAGCAGTTCTTCTTTCCGCAAACGCGGACGGTGCAGCCATTGAGCCGGTGCTCCGGAGTGAGTTCGATCTCAGAGACGATAAACTTCCGGTGCTCGCCGTCCGGTTCTTCCACCCCATGCACCGTAAGCGTCCCGCCGATGTTGAGCATGCCGTCCAATTCCTCCCGCAGCGATCGCGGGACCTTGAGGACTAGTTCCTGGTCGAGTGTCCGCAGGACCATCCGGCGCTTGCCGTTTGCCAGGCGAATGAAGCCCCCAAACTCACCGGTGAATGTGAAAGCGCTCACAATGAGTGATTCGGGAATCGAGTTCCGCGAGAGCCTCGACGATTCACCGAAAACTCCCAACTATGCCGAGGCGATCTCGGTCGCAGAACCTGTGAGGGGCGCGATCGGAACCTGCGGACGGAACAAAAAACGGAGCCGCGGCGCGAGCAGCACGGCACCCTTGCCCAGTGCCGAGCAAAGGCAGATGCGCCGCAGGGCCTCCACGCAGTAGTGGTCGAGTTTCACTGACACCACGTGCGGTTCTGCCGCGGGGCAGAGCCGCACTTCGGCGGCGACATGATTCTCCATCCAGCGCCGGATCCGGAAAAACGCGAGATAATGCCGCTGCTCCATCCGGCGCCGCAGGTCGGAAAATAGTCGCAGCGTTTGCTCCGCGCCGTCGCGGTGGCGCAAGTGCCAGCGCAGATCGAGCAACTGATCCATCTCCTCGCCGGAAACCGCCCCGGGCTCCGCGAGCAGGTCGTCGATGACCTCCATCGCGCAACGCAACCGGCAAGAAGCCGGCTCACACTCGTGGTGAGAGCCGGCCGAACAAGCCTTGAGATGGGTAGTTGGTTTGTCGCTCAATTTGTCGCTCAACCTTTCAGAGTCGCTTTGAGCATCCACATGGTCTTCTCGTGCCATGTCAGACGCTCGATCATGAGATCCTGTGTTTGCAGGTCGTTCACTTCACCTGCCACATCACGCAAGCGCGTCGCGTCGTCCACCACTTTCTCGTGGGCGACGATCAGCGCAGCGAGATAATCCTTCGCCGGCATCGGAGCTTTGAACTCATCCATCTGCGCGACCTTCGCGAAAGTG
The DNA here is from genome assembly GCA_966125105.1 of uncultured Prosthecobacter sp. Classification (GTDB taxonomy): domain Bacteria; phylum Verrucomicrobiota; class Verrucomicrobiia; order Chthoniobacterales; family Chthoniobacteraceae; genus SXWH01. The sequence goes on along the minus strand of CBHXZU010000066.1, from coordinate 900 downwards.
CCCAGTCCTCCGATGGCGTAGGCGTCCAAAGCGCGAACCCGCTCCGCCACCTCGTCTACTGCTTCGAACAAGTTTTCGTACTGCTCCTGGAAGGACTTGTGCAGGGCGTAGAAGTCGGAACCTTCAACATTCCAGTGGGCCAGATGGGTCAAGGCCATCAGGGCATAAGAGTCGGCAAGAACAAGGTTCAGGCCATCGACAAGCCGGGTGTCCTTCCTTGCGGTGGATGCAGTGGATTTCGTGCTCGTGCTCATAGAATTATGCTGACACTTCGCACCTTAGGCGGGGTTCGGTTGGCGTAGAAGTGGTTTTTCATGCGCCGTTTGGCGGATATGCGGGCCGCGAGGTTCTCGAGCGTCATTTGAGAACCTGGATGACACGACAGCGTCGCCCATTTCCATGCCCGGCGGGACTATTGCGTCTGCCGAAAGTAGTTTCCGGCTTTCGCAAGCGCGCCTGCGGTGGCTCGGATCTCCAGACTTGGGTCGGGGTCGGATTGTTGGCGGGGAGCGATCCGGAACTCCTTTTGGCAACCCCTTCAATTTAAAGCTTCCCGAGATAAGCATCCCGCAGGATCTGGAACGTGTGCCGAATCGGGACGGTTGGAGGCAAATAGGCCCCTAGCTGAGTGATGCAACCGATGTTTCCAGTAGCGGCCACATCGGGCGTGAGCGTCGCGATCGTCGCCGCTTTTTCGCGTCCCAAATGCGCGGCGATTTCCGGCTGATCGAGATTGTAGGTGCCCGCACTGCCGCAACAGAGGTGGGGATTCGGAATCTCGATGAGCTCAAGACCCGGGATGCTTCGCAAAAGTGCCCGCGGTTCGGAGCGAACGCCCTGCGCGTTCGCGAGGTGACATGCGTCGTGGTAGGCGATGCGCCGCTTGACGCTCAGCGCGGG
>CBHXZU010000065.1:0-13664 GCA_966125105.1 uncultured Prosthecobacter sp. | reverse complement strand
GATCAGGTTTCCGTCGATCTTGAACTGCAGGCCGGAGTTCAACGGGTCGGCATCTTGCGCCGTAAGCGTGATCTTATTGAGGGTAAAGGGGTTTGCCGTTGTCCCCAAGTCGTTTGTCGACAGCCAAAGAATCGAGGCGGTGTTCCCTCCAAAGATCAGTTCAGTGGCAGCGTTCGACGCGGGAACACTCGCTGGGCTCCAGGCGCCGGCGACGCTCCATGACGAGTTCCCATTTCCCCAAGTCCAGGTGGCACCCTGCGCCGTCTCGACAAGCATGGCGGCAGACCCGGCGAGGATCATGGGAAGGAGAGTTCGGAGGCGTTTCATCAGGGTGATAAAAATCAACAGTAAGTAGGTCCCGTCTTGGGATCTGTCTAGGGTGAGTTAGCCGGAATATGTGACGCGATCGTTACCTTGATGACATTGTGCATACATTTGATGTCATTTGGCCAGAAGGCCGCTTGCAGAAAGGGTGTGCTTACTCAGACTTACGGCGTGAAAGGCATTCTTGTTAGCACCCTCTGCCTCTCTCTTGCGGCTTGCGGGTCAAAAAACTCAGCGGCAGACGCCCTCCAGGCCGAGCGGGACAGGCTCGAAGCCGAGCGCAGCGCTCTCACGGCGGAAAAAGAGAGGCTCGCGGAGGCGGAAGAGCTCAATCGACGGCACGCAGCGGCCGATGCTGAGCTCAAGCGCCTCGCGATCGAACGGGCGAAGGAACTGGAGGCGGAGAATCGAAAGCTTTCTGAAGAGCAGGCGAAGCTGGAGGAAGAGCGCACAAAGGAAGCGACTGCTTCCACCAATGGGCCTTCGACTGATCTGCCTGGAGCGATGGAGCCGAAACGCTTGGTGGAGCTCGATCCGGCCACGGTGCGCGCCGCCGAAGAGCGCCGCCGCCTCATCGATCTAAACGCCCAGGCTGAAGCAGATCGCCTCACGCAGCAGCGACTTGCCGCCGAAGCAAAGGTCCGAGAAGCCGCCGCCCGGCGCGCCGAAGCGGAGGCTGCGACTCTGCGAACGGTCGCTCTCTTTTATGACCCCCTCGCCTCCCAAGGCAGCTGGTTTGACTCCGATCGATACGGATACGTCTGGCAACCCCAGCGCGCTACAATCGATCGTGAATGGCGTCCTTACACCGACGGTCGGTGGCAATGGACGGAGCACGGCTGGACCTGGCAAAGCCTCGAGCCCTACGGCTGGGCGGTGTATCATTACGGGCGCTGGTTTCGCCATCCTGAGTCAGGCTGGCTTTGGGTGCCCGGTCATGAATGGGCTCCCGCGTGGGTTTCCTGGCGCGTAAAGGGAAGTGAGTATGCCGGCTGGGCACCGCTTCCGCCGTCGACGAAAGAGCCGGGAAGCTACGGGCCGAACGTCGACCGCGACCTGGACATCCCGCCGAGCAGCTACGTTTTCCTCCAGCTACGCGACTTCGCGGAGCCTACTTACGTTCAGCGCTTCGTCGAACGCTCCCGCCGGATGGAAATGCTGCGCGGCTCCCGCAACATCACTCGCCTCGCGCCGCGCGCTTCGGCTGCCGGTTCGATCAATTCCGCCGCCGGACCCGATCCTGTGATGATCTCATCCGTCATTCGCGAAGCATCGGGCAATCCCGACGCTCAGCCCGTTCCGCAGCTGAATCTCGTCTTTATCGATAAAATCACCACCGGCGACGCCAACGACATCGCGGAATCCGGTGCCATGGTCCTTTATGCTCCAAAGCTGCAAAAAGGAGCGACCAGTGCCAAACCCGCGAAGGTCCAAGGAACCGTTCGCGTGCCCGCCCGTGAACATGGCTGGTCGGAATCGACCGCCGAGCACGAAGCGGAATGGCGCTCCATGGTGGAGCAGGAAGCGATCGCCGCAGCTCGCCCGCCGGCAGCCTCGCCCGCGCGCAACTCCGCTTTTGGCGTGATCCAGACTTCTCAGCAGGCAAAGCCCGCGACACCCCAGCGTCGCGCCCCGGTGATCGTTCCGCCCACGCGCCAAAGCCCGCTCAATCCTGCATCGCTTCAGCCGGCGAACCGCCTGTAAGTGACTGGGCTTTTCGTCGTCGCGGACTGCAAATGGGAATTCCGCGACTGCAATTCACATTTCCAAAGGTGCTGCTAGGAATTCCACACATGCATCTCGGAATTCCAGAGGTGCAAATCGGAATTCCGGACATGCATTCCAGAATTCCACACCTGCAACTCGGAATTCCGCGCCTGCAGTTCAGAATTCCATTCCTGTTTTCGTGCCAACCCGCGCTGCAAAAGCGTTTGCCTGCACTGCAACGCAAAATTCCACGCCTGCAATTGAGAATTCCGCAGTGCAAATCGGAATTCCACACGTGCAAGTCGACGTGACCGCCGTGCAAAGCCGATGGCCTGTGCTGCAACGGGAAATTCCGCGCCGCCGGGCGCGCTGACCGAGCCGCATCGCGAAATTCCACCTCCGCAAGGCACTTGGAGCATGTGGCGGAAGAAATTTCCGCTTTTGCAAGCACGCTTGCGCCAAGGAGCGGCGGTCTCCAAGCCGCCGGACGGGGATTTCGGGTGCGGAGCACTCGGCGATCCGCCGAAGTCTTTCGGCAATCGGTATAGCGCATCGCGCGCCAAAGGATTCCGCAGGTTTGGGGCATTTCTCGGCCCTACTTGGGTCGAAATCGGTTCTCTCGGCGCGCAGATACCGGGAGAGCAATTTCCCAGGACAGGCTCAGCCACTTACACCGAGCCGCCCGCCGCGTAACCGCTGGCCCAAGCCCACTGGAAGTTATAACCGCCCAGCCACCCGGTCACGTCCACCACTTCCCCGATAAAGTACAGCCCGCCCACCTTGCGCGATTCCATTGTTTTCGACGAAAGCTCCGCGGTGTCCACGCCTCCCAGCGTCACCTCCGCCTTCGGATACCCTTCCGTGCCCGATGGCGCAAACGGCCACTCCCGCAGCAGCTTCATCACTGCGTCGAACTCCGGTTGCTTGTAATGCACCAGCGGCTTTGACCGCGCATAGTGCTCGCACCACGCCTCCGCCAGACGTTTCGGCCAGAACTCCGCCAGCACGTGTTCGAGCATTCGTCCCGACGGCCTCGCTTTCATTACCGCCGACACCATCGCGCTCTCCGGCAAAAGATCGAAAGTAATCGTCTCACCTTCGCGCCAATAACTGGAAACCTGCAACACCGCCGGGCCGCTGATCCCTCGATGGGTGAATAAGGTCGCCTCTTCGAATCGCGCGCCGTTGCAGCGGGATACCGTCGGAATCGCGACGCCGCTCAGGTCCCCAAACTTCGCGAGATCTCGCGGAAAGGTGAGGGGTACCAGTGCCGGGCGCAGAGGCGTGATGCGCAATCCGAATTGCCGGGCAATCCGGTGCCCGAAATCCGTCGCGCCCAGTTTTGCAAAGGAGAGTCCGCCCGTGGCAATCACCAGGCTGTCGCACGTCAATTCACCAGATGCCGTCTGAATGCGAAACGTCGCGCCTTTGGTGATCTCCGTGATGCGCGCGCCGCATCGCACCTCTGCGCCCGCCATCGCGCATTCCGTGAGGAGCATGTCGATGATCGCCCGGGAACTCCCATCGCAAAACTGCTGGCCCAGCTTCTTCTCGTGGTAGGCGATCCCGTGCTTCTCCACGAGCGCCACGAAGTCCCACGGCGTGTAGCGAGCCAGCGCCGATTTGCAGAACTCGGGCCGCTCCGAGAGGTAGTTCGCGGCCGTCGCTCCCAGGTTCGTGAAATTGCAGCGACCGCCTCCGCTGATCGCGATTTTCTTCCCGACGCGTTCGTTGTGCTCCAGCACGAGCACCTTTCTGCCGCGACCGCCCGCCGTTATGGCGCACATCAACCCGGCTCCTCCGCCCCCGATCACAATCACTTCGAAATGTTCTGCCATGTGCGCAGCGATCACCGTCGCGCGGAGCATCCGCTCACGTCGAGCCTGCGGCACGCCGCGCCGCGGAGCGCTCGATTTACCGACGGGCGCGACGCCGGCTTGCGGCCAGCGCCGTAAAGCCGAATGCGCACATCAATCCCGTCGCCGGTTCTGGCACATTCGTAGTTACTGCGACGTCGTCGATCGCGAATTGCACGGGGCTCGCGACGAAACCGTCGTTGAATGCAATCTCGCTGAAAGTCGTGTGAATTCCCGCCCCTGAACTTGTCCCGGTAAACGCCGTGCCTCCATCGTATGCCAGCGTCAGCCCGACCGTCGTGGCTCCCGTCCGGCGCAATGTGAACACGGCCGTATGCACGAGGTTATCGGTGATCGCGACGCCTGCGCCGCTGGCGGTGACCGCGGCACGATCAAGTCCTCCGCCGATTGGGGCCGTGCCTCCGTTCTCGTTGTAAAAAAATGCGCCCGCTCCGGGAGCGCCTCCGGTTCCAACTCCGGTGACCGCGTAATAGCCAGGGTCATTATCGCTGGCCGCGGCCTGATTGTCCCCCGTGACAACCGTGCCCGCGTCGCCCCAGATGCCGAAGCGAAAGCCCGTGCTGTTCGGGCTGGCGGTGCCGACGTTTAGAAAGCGGAACTTGAAGGACAACGTGATGAAGTCATTCACGTTCGCCAGTACGATAGGCAGGGGAAGCACGCCGATTAATTGGTTGCCCGCATTTGCTGTGGTCGTGTCAATCAACTGCAGCGCCTTGGATCCGAATACCGCGTCGTTTACGATGGAAAGGCCCACATTCGCCCCTGTTGCATTTCGTGAATAGAACGGGATTCCACTCGTGCCGATTGTCAGCCGATCCCCGGTCGGATGGTCCGCGACTTCGAAGCTATCGGTCGCAAGCGTGACTTGGGCAAATGCGCCGCTAGTCGCGGAGAGTATGGCAGCGGAGACAAGCAGGACGGTTTTCACGAAACAGAGAAAGGTGACGGCGGCCGGGACGGGACCTGAAGTGAAGTGCAGGGTCAAGATCCCAGTTGTTGCGAATCCGGGAGGGTTCGCGGCCCGCGGAATCGCCAGTGTTCAGGCTGGCAGATCCAGCTCGGCTCAGATTTCACCCAAAAGACAATGCCTCCGGTTTGCTCACGCTAAGAGCAGTCTGTTGAACTCAGCGTTGCCTCACGATTTCCCCCATCCCGACTTGCCACCACCCGCGAGGTAAACTCCGAACGCCCGAACTACGTTGTAATTCAAAAAGACAAAACCCGCGGGGATGCTGCAAACCCGCGATCTCACAAACAATCCCGCGACCGCCAACGCGTAAAACGCCACCTGCAAACCGGCCGTAACCCGGTAGAACGCATGCGCGAGCAACAGCGCATTCGACACCGCCGCCGCCACGAGAAACAACGGCGCCGCCAATCGGAGGTATTTGTGCGCAATCAACTCCCACCACAGCCGGTTCCTCCACGGCAGCAGCCATTCGGGGTGGCGAAACAACATCTGGAAGTTGCCCGCCAGTGTCCGCGTTTTCCTCCGGCTCTCATTGGCCGGATCGAGCGGCTGCGGATCAAACGCCTTTGCGCCCGAGTTGAATCCCACACGCAGCCCGCGCGTCGCCACCTGCATCGGGATCACCACGTCGTCGAGAATCGTGTCCTCCGCGATGGGCGCAAACAACGACCGCCGAATCGCGTACACCGCGCCGGTGCATCCGATGCACGAATCAAACGCCGCCTCATCACGACGCAACGCCCGCTCGAGCCGCCAATAGGCATCGATCCCTTCACCCACCCCGCCGCGACTGCTGGCGATCTCCAGTTCTCCGCTGATTGCGCCAAATCCCGGAACAAGGACCGACCGCGTTAACTCTCGAACCGTCTCTCGAGCGAACGTCTGCCGGGCATCCGCAAAAACCACGATCTCTCCCCGTGCCGCGGCAACGCCTGCATTCAACCCCGCCGCCTTTCCGCGAGCTTCCGGCTGATCGATCACCTGCACGCGCCCATCCTGAAATCCTTTTGCCGCGTCGACCGTCCCATCCGTCGATCCGTCCGACACCACAACGAAATCCAGCCTGTCTGCCGGGTAATCGGAATCCGCCAAGTTCTGCAGCCGTGAACCGATGCGCGCCGCCTCGTTCCGCGCCACGACCACGACACTCACCATTGGCCAATCATCGATCTCCGCAAGGGCGTCAGCTTTCCGTGCAAGCTGCGCGAGCATTCTCATCAGCAGCGGGTACCCCAGGTACGTAAAGAAGAGTGTCCCTACGGAAAGCCAAAAAATCGTGACCGCTAAGCAAGTGCTCACTTGTTCAGCCGCGCTTCTGTTCCGGTGGCGTCGTGTGGAAACTCATTGAGCAGGCCTAGAATGTTTGGATCGCGAAAGTCCAAAACCTCTCCGTCCCGATCAGCAGCACTGCCGCCACGGCAAAATCGAGCAAACCAACGCGATTCAACACCGCCTTAGGTTCAGTCACTTCCGTCTCCACGACTTCTTCATCGCGCCGCAGCCAGGGCATCGGAGTCGGGGCAGGCCCTCCAGGCGAAGGAGTGAGGCTCATCGAAGGAACCGCTGGCGAGGACACATTCGCCAACGCAGGTTCGAGCTGCGCCGGACGCCATGCCAGCGCAGGCTCCGGTTCCGCCTCTGCAGCCGCCGTTTCTTCCGCCCTCAAGTAAAGCATCCGGTGAAACGCCGCGATTGCCGCCGTGAACAAGAAGAAGCTCGCGCGATAAGCGAAGTCCACCATCCACCCCGACACGCAATAGGTGAAGAGCAGCACAAATAGGATGCGGCGAACGCGTTCCTGCTCGGGGTTCTGGGTCTTCGCAAATAGCAGCGTTCGAGCGCTCACCCAGATGAGCAGCATGAAAAGATACAGTCCCGGGCGCCCCAACTCCGCGCCGGTCTGCACGTACGTTGAATGCGACGCCTTGTAATAATTGTGGTCGCGCATCAACGAATCGATGAAGTTCTTTTGGCCCACTCCCTTCGTGAGCGTGTCGTAGTATTGGCGCCCGTAAGTAAACGCGCGGATGCGTCCCTGGATCGCCTCGTCGGTCTTCGTCGACTGCAGCTCATTCATGCGCGGCAGTGTTTGCACCGCCGTCACGCCCCCGGCCAACGCCACCGCAAGCAGGATCGCTTGCACCGTTTTCGGGCGGCCAAACATCACCGTGGCGAGCATCGTCGCCGCGCCGGCAACGTATGCGCCTTTGGAGAAGGTGAGGTAGACGCACCACAGCGGCAGCACAAACGCCAGCAGGCCAATCTCCTTCATGAAGATCGGCCGTTTCCAGATGCAGAAATAATAGAGCATCGGAATCACCGGCACGACGGTGTGCCCGAGCGCGTTCGGGTTGTTCACCATCGAGAGGTTCAACACGAGGCGATCCTTCATGATGCCGTGGGTCAGCGCGTGGCTGCCCAGCGGATCGAAGAAATACTCGCCCGCGATCGCGAGCGCCGCGACCGCCACCAGCATGCCCGTCCACCACCCGAGGAAGCGCTTGATACGATCCCAATTCGTGAGCGTTTGCACGGTCACCACGTAGAAGACGAGGCAGTTCAAGAACTCCTTGAACGTGTGGAATGGAGTAGGGCTCGCCACGACGACCCATCCGAAAAACGCGAGCATCGCCCAGTCGTGCGGCGTGCGGAAGAAATCCGAAACTTTCAGGCTGCGCTCGCGGAGGAACAGGGTCGCCAGCGAGGCAAACATGGTCAGCTGCGCAAACCGGATCGTCGCGAACAAGCTTGTCCATTCCTGAGGTTTCAGGTGATAGATGGCCAGGAAGAGGACGATGCAGGTAAAATCCATGCGCTATTCCGCCAGGCGGCGGTAGAGTCGGTGGTAAGCGTCCACCATCTGGACCAGCGAGAAACGGGATTCAACCGTTTGCCGCGCCTTTTCTCCCGCGAACCGCATCTTCGCAGGGTCCGCGAGGCATTTCGTCAGTTCCGCCGCGAGCGCTTCAGCCTGGCGAAGATCGGAAATCCAACCATCGTGCCCGCTCGTAAGGATTGCCTCATTCCCGGTACCGGCGTTTGCGAGAACCGGAACGCCGCAAGCCATGGCCTCGATCGCCGCGTTCGACATGCCTTCGTTCGTCGATGGCAGAACGAGCAGATCCAGTGCTGGATAGCAGGCTTCAAGATCCGAGCGGAAGCCGCTGACGTGCACGCGGTCGCGGGACGGGTGGTTCGCAACGCTCGCGACGATGTCCTGTTCCTCGCTGCCGCCTCCGCCAAGAAAGGTGAGCACGGCTCGCGGATGCATCTGCGCAATCATTCCAAACGCCTCCAGTAACGTCTGATGTCCTTTATGCGGGCCAAAGCGGCCGACCAGGCCGAGGACGACCGAGTCGGACGGAAGCCCGAGTAATTGCCGTGCCGCGTTCCGATCGCTGGGACGAAAGCGCGCAGTATCGACCCCATTGGGAATCGCCTCGATGCGCTCGCCGGGGAATCCGAGTTTGATGAGTTCGTCACGCTGCGGCTCGGAGACCGTGTGAATCGCTCGACAGGCTTTGTAGAGGCGCCGGCGTTGTTTCAACCGCCTGGAAGTCAGTTCCCACGGAGCGAGTTGGCTGTGCTCGCCTTGCAGCAGCGGAACCGACCGTCCCCACCAAGTCGCAAGGGCGCCGTAAATCAGCGGCCCGAGGTTGTGCGTGTGGATGACGCGCGGTCGCAGCCGGCGAACTTCCTTCCACAATGCGAACACAGCCTTGAGCGAAAACCCGCTGGTCTTCCCCAGCACGATGACTGCGCTCGGATCCGGTAGCCGCGCGGCAAACGGCCCGCTTCGCTCCAGGCACGCGACACTCGTCTCCACACCGCGATCCGTGAGGGCGCGCGCCAGATTGCATACGCCGTTCTCCATCCCGCCGGGCTCTAGCGAAGTTACGACATGAAGGACGCGAATGGCGCTCATGAGCGCGCTCCTTTCGCTGCGTCGATCAGCATGCGCGCCAATGCCCTTGCGCGAAACAGCCGCGGTTCGGACAGTTTGCTCGTCGAGAGAAACCACGGCCACAAGAGGCATGAGCCAGCAAGCAGAGTCAGCGCCCGCGGCGTTGCGCCTTCCGCGTGATGCGCCCGAGCGCTTTGCACTAGGTGCAAGCTGAAAACCTTGAGCCAAAACAACGAGTTCGGTGCGATCACTCCCGCGCGCCGGGCCTGCGTCAGCACTTGCTTGCGGTTCGCCTGCATGCGCGCCGCTGCCTTGCTCATGTTTACGGAATGCCGGCGAATCTCCGCCAGTGGCTCATCGAGAAAGCGTAGCTTCCACCCTCGCGCCGTCATCCGCAGCCAATAATCCCGGTCTTCGGAACTGCGCAGGCTCGTGTCGAACTCGCCCGTTTCCTCCAAGGCTTCCCGCCGGATCAAGATGCTCGAGGAAAGGGGCCGATTCCGCAGGCAGAAGTCGCGAAATCCGAGGTCACAACTTTCGCCGAAGGTAAAGCGCGCCGAGCCCACCCGCGCGCCGTGTTCGTCGATACGGTGGCTTGCCGTGGCCACCGCTCCCAGTTTCGCATCGCCGCGCTCGAACTCCTTCAACGCTCGCTGGAGGAAATCCGGCAGCCATCGATCATCTGCATCAAGAAACCCGACGAAGCGATGCCGCGCCTCGCGAATCCCCGCATTGCGCGCGCTCGAGAGTCCGCCATTCACCTTATGCACGTAGCGGACGCGCTCATCCCGGATTCCTTCCACTACCGCCCGCGTATCATCCGTCGACCCATCATCGACCACAATGCACTCCAATTCACGATGCGTCTGCGCGAGCACGGATCCAATCGCGTCGGGCAAATACCGCGCGTAGTTATATGCGGGAATGACGACCGAAACTGGCGTGTCTCGCAGGCCCGTGTTGTTCGCCGCAGCCGTTCGTTCCGAGGGCACGACTCGCTACGCGTTCTCCAGCGCTCGCGGGCTGTAGTGGTAGTAGTAGTCGTGCGAGTAGTAGTAGTACTGGTAGTAGTTCGCCGTGGAACTGAGATCGAGACGGTTGAGCACGAACCCGTAGAAGTTCGCGCCGTTCGCCTGCAGCATCTCCACCGCGGAACGCACGCCCTTGATCGGAGTGTGCCCGCTCCAGATCACGAAAAGCACGCCGTCCACTTCCTTCTGCAGCACGGACGTCTCGGAAAGTCCCAGCACCGGCGGCGTGTCCATCACGATCCGGTCGAAGCGCTGGCGCAACTCCGCCATGATGTCCTTGAACTTCTGCCCGCCCAGCAACTCCGTGCCAGACTCGATATGCTGCCCCGTGCTGAGCACAGTCAGGTTCTCGTGGTGCGTCGGCCGCAGCGCTTCATCGAGCGTCACCTGGCCGAGCAATACGCCGCTCAGGCCAGGCTGCTTGCGATAACCAAAGAGCCGATGCAAACGGCCGCGGCGAAGGTCGGTGTCGAGCAGCAGCGTCTTCGCGCCAGTCTGCGCAAAGGAAAGCGCCAGGTTCGAGGAAACGACCGTCTTGCCTTCTTTCGGCATCGCGCTTGTGACCATCAGCACATGCGGCGGCTTTGAGAGCGCGCCCATGCTGAGCAGGTTCGTGCGGATCACGCGGAAGTTTTCGAGGAGGTTCGTTTCCTTGTTCTCCGCGTGTCCCATCAGGCCAAAGGACGGCTCGTCTTCGCTTTCCACCTTCGGCACGATGCCGAGGCCACGGATTTGGAACGTCGATTCCACCTGCTCGAGGTTCGACAGCGTGTGGTCGAGGTATTCGACGAGAAACGGCACGCCCAGCGCGAGCATGATGCCTACGATCGTCGTGTAGATCAGCAGGCTGAAGCGATTCGGCGAGATTGGCAGATCGTTCGTCTGGAGAACCCCTCCAAACGTCACGCTTACGCGATCGCGGTCGAGCGCGTAGAGATCGGTCTGGTGATCCTTCTCCAGTTTCACGATCAGGTTCTGCCAGGTCACCATCGAGTCCTTCACGAGCTCCTCGTGCTGCTTCACGCTGTTGTACTTCGCGAGCCGGCGCTCAAACTCCGGCAGCTTCTCGTTCAGCGCTTTCTGCTTATCGAGCAGCATGCGGTGGTAAGTATCCAGCCGATCGAGCGCGGTGCGCAGCTCGGCGTTCAGCCGCAGGTTGATCGCGTCCATTTGCTCCTGGATCGCCACCATCTTCGCGTGGCCGGGAAGATACGTCTCCGCGAGTTCATCGCGCTGCGCTTTCAGGGTGTTCAGTTCGCGCTCCATTTCCTGCCAGGCCGAACTCGGCTTGGCCATCATCGGCGTGACGACTTGCACGGTGGTGCCGTTCGCCTGCTTGTCGGCGGGCGCAGTCGCCGTCGTGCCGAGCGTCATGGGATTCTCGATGACTGCGGTGATGCGCGAAAGTTTCTCGAGCGAAGTCAGCTCCGGGCTGAGCACCTGGATGCGGACCTGTCCCACTTCATCCAGTTGCCGGGAAACCGTCACCAGGTCGGAGTTGAGCGTCTTCAGTTCCTCGAACTCGATGATCGTTCGCTCCGTATCGAGTTCCGAGCGGCTGCGCGTGAGCTTGTCCTGGTTTGCCTGCAAAAGGCGCAGCTGCTCATCGCGGTCGCGCTGGTAATTCTCCTGCCGCTGCTTGGCTTCGGATGCCCGGCGCTCACGGCGATACTGGAGGTACTCGGAGACCATGGTTTCGCTCCAGCGCTTCGCCCAATCGAGCGAGTAAGGATACACTTCGAGCTCGATGTTTTTCTCCGAGTTGTACTTCGCCTCGATCTTCTTGACGTAATCCTTCTGGATCGTGCGGTAGTCCGCCACAATGCCGAGACGCGCCGCTGTGCGCTCAATGATGTGCGGCGCCCGCAATTCGCTGATCAGCGCGCCCCCGCGATAGGCTTCATTAAATTCCTTCTCCGCCGAGACCTGGCGGTCGATCGAATCCACCTTCACCAGCGACCGGGAGTAATAAACCGGCCGGGCGTAGACGTAATAAACGAGCCCCAGCAGCCAGCAGAAGCACATCAAGAGCACCATGAGCCGCAGGTGCTTCCGACCGATGGCGACGTACATCAGCACATCGTGGAAGTTCAGCGCGCGTTTTTTAAGTCCAGGCAGCATCGAAGGGCGTTTTGGGGCGTGGAGTCGTAAGTGAGATTTATGGCCATTTCAAGGAATGGTCATCGAAAGGCGAAATGAACGTCGAATCTGGGGTTCACGGGATTCGGGACAACAACGAACGCGACGTCCACAGAAGATTGAAGAGCGACGAAGCGCAATCGGATCGGCAAGGCGCCAAGTGTGCCCGCCACGCAATGGGCATCCAGACTTTCTCTCACGGAAGCCGTTCCGCCGGGACCGCCAAGCGCCGCCTCACTGCCATAAGTTAAGCCGTATGGCAGGGTGATAAAGTCGGTCATCCTGATGGAGCTTCAAGCGACTGAAGGACCCCGAGCCACCCGCGGTTGAGCTATTGATCTCAGGACCTCCGTGGGTAACGACATCCACCGGAGCTGGAGCGGAGTCCTTCACTGCGTCCCGAAAGCCTTCGGGATTCCTCGCTGGCTTCGTTTAGATGACCCACTTTTAAACGCCTCGATCCGCCCTTAACTTAATCGCAGCGAGGCGCCGCCCGGGCCCCAATGAGCCCGGCACGTTAAATTACGACCGACGACTCCGCTCCCCAGCAAAGCCATCCGTGTTCGATCTGTGAAAATCCGTGGCTAAAACCCGCCGCGCCTACGCCCCAAGGGCGGCCCGCAACTTCGTGAGCTGCGCGTGCTTGTCGGACCAATCGCGCTCGCGCTGACGATGCTCATCGAGCACCTTCGCCGGCACTTTCGCCGCAAAGTTTTCGTCCGCGAGCTTGGCCCGCACCTTCTCGAGCTCTGCCTCCACCTTGGAAAGCTCCTTCCCGAGGCGCTCCTTTTCCGCCGCCACATCCACCAGCCCTTCGAGCGGCAAGTAGAGCTCACCCAGCGGCGTCAGCGCCGTGGGCGTTCCCGAAGCCGCCGCCCACGTGCCGTCCACCACTTCGAACGACTCTGTATTCAGCAGCACGGCCAGCACATTCCGATCGTGCGGCGGCAGCGGACTGGTGCGACGCAGGACAAAACGAACGCGTTTGTTGCTCGCGATGTTGAAGTCGCGGCGCAAACCGCGACCCGCATTCACCACTTCGTACTTATCCGTCGCTTCCTTGGCCGCCGCCTCGGTGAGCCCGAAATACTCGCGCTCTTCCCGCGTGAACGCCTTGGGCCACGGCGCGAACATGATCGTTTCGCCGCCCTGTTTCGCCGGCATGTCGTTCGCAAAGCCCATGCCCTGCCACAGTTCCTCCGTGATAAATGGCAGGAACGGATGGAAGAGCCGCAGCGTGTGACTGAACACGTAATCCACCACCGCCAGGGTATTCGCGCGGTGCGCGACGTCGTCGCTCTGCAGCGCCGACTTGCTCGCCTCTAGATACCAGTCGCAGTACTCGCTCCAGAAGAAGCGATACAGCGCGTTCGCCGCGTCGCTGAAACGATACTCCTCCAGCGCCGTCGTCACCTCCGCGATCGCCACGTCGAGCTTCGCGAGGATCCAGCGGTCGTCGCTCGTAAGGAGGTCCGGACGAATCTCGCCCTCGGTCTCGCCGCCCTGCATTTGGCGGAAACGCGCCGCGTTCCACAGCTTCGTGCAGAAGTTCCGGCCGAGCTCTACGTTCTTCTCATCGAAGAGCACGTCCGCTCCGAGCGGCGCGCTGCGCATCACGCCGAAGCGCAAGGCATCCGCGCCATACTTTGAAATGAGGTCGAGCGGGTCCGGCGAATTGCCGAGGCTCTTGCTCATCTTGCGACCCTGTTTGT
>CBHXZU010000064.1:0-13671 GCA_966125105.1 uncultured Prosthecobacter sp. | reverse complement strand
TCGTTCCTCGCCAACCCTGGGCTGGATGATTCAACGCCTTCGGCGTATTTGCGACTCTTTACCGTATTTACGACCTTTCAGCCAACTTGTGGGTAGTTGTACGCTGTGGGCACCTCGAACCGTCACCCCGGTCAACCTACCCCTTTGAGCAGCACGCTCGGCTGCAAGAACCGGTTGCGCGATCTGCATTTAGTGGCCAAGTCTTCCCCTTCTCTCCCTTGATGAAATTCCTTTCCGTCGTCGCCGCATTCCTTTTCCCGCTGGCGGCAATGTCCGCTCCCGTCATTAACGAGTTCGTCGCTGAAAATCAGCATGGCCTGACTGACAGCGACGGCGCCAACTCCGACTGGATCGAGATCTACAATCCCGACTCCACCCCCGCCGATCTGAGCGGATGGCATCTCACCGATGACGCCTCCGCTCTCGGAAAATGGACCTTCCCTGCCGGGGTCACGATTGCGCCCGGCGGTTTCCTCGTCGTTTTCGCCTCCGGCAAAGATCGCGCCCTAGCCGGACAGGAACTGCACACCAATTTCTCTCTCGGCGCATCCGGCGAATATCTCGGCCTGGTCCAGCCAAACGGCACCACAGTCGCCTCGCAGTTCAGCCCGCTCTACCCCGCGCAAAAGGACGGATACTCCTACGGCGTCTCCCAAGTTCCGCAGATCTCCAACCTCGTCGCGTCGTCCACTCCTTCATTCCTCGTCCCTGCAAGCGCCGGCGCCCTGGCCGCGGATTGGAACCAGGCCACCATGGCCTCAACCGCGGGCTGGCAGACTGGATCGGGACTTCTCGCCGCCGGGTACGAGACCGCCGCGGCCCCCCCGACCACCAACGTCGCAGCGCAAGGCACGCCCACGCAAACGAGCACGCTTTCCACCTTCACGGCGAACCTCGCGGTCGATGCAAACTACGGGAACTTCTCGCATACGCAGTCCAGCGACCAGGCGCCATCGTGGCTGCTCTCGTTCACCACGGATCGGCAGTTTGCCAAGGTGAAGATCTTCAATCGCACGAGCTGCTGCGGATCGCGGCTGCGGGACATCACGATCAAGGTTCTCAACTCGAGCAACGCCGTGGTTTACACCTCGACACTGCTCAACCCCGAGAACGCCGGCTTCGCGTATCCAAACGGTCCGGCCTCCATCGAAATCGATCTCGTCGCGCTCACCGGCGCTCCGGTCACCGGACGCTACATTCGGATCGAGCGAACGGTGGACCCCGATCTCAGCGGCACGGGCGGCCAGGGCAATAACGACGAAGCCTCGGTGCTCTCGATGGCGGAAGTGGAAGTGCAGGCGCTCACGAATCCCGGCGCAAACTCCGGCTACTACACGCCGCTGATCAGCACGAACGTGAAGCCACAGATGTATCCGGGGAGTTCCTCGGCATTCCTGCGCTACGCATTCAACACCACGGACCCCGCGAGCATTCCATTTCTGAAGCTGCGCATCCGCTACGACGATGGGTTCATCGCTTACCTCAATGGCGTCAAGATCGCCGAGCGGAATGCGCCCGCCTCGCCCGCGTGGAACTCGGCCGCAACCGGCGGCGATCGCGACGATCAGGCCGCGACCGTTTACGAGGAAATCGACGTCACTGCATTTCGCTCCGCGCTGCTCAACGGGAATAATGTCCTCGCCATCCAGGGACTCACGTCCGCGGCGGGCGATCCGGATTTCCTCATCCAGCCGCAGCTCATCGCCACGCGGATCACCGTTCAGCCCTTTGCCAGCTACCTCCGCAATCCCACGCCGGGCGCAGTGAATGATTCCACGTGGTTCCGCGACTTCGTCGCCGACACATCCTTCAGCTTGAAGCGCGGATTCTACACGAGCGCGCAAAACTGCATCCTTTCGACGCTCACGAGCGGCGCCAGCATCTACTACACGACGAATGGAGCCGAGCCGTCGCCCACCAGCGGCACGCTCTACACTGGGCCAATCCCAATCGCGCAAACCACCATCCTGCGCGCCCGCGCATTCAAGACGGAATGGGAGCCGACAAATGTCGACACGCAGACTTATATCTTCTTGAACGATGTAATTGCCCAGCAGCCCACCGGTGCCGTGCCACCGGGCTGGCCGGCATCGAGCGCTCAGCAGTCGATGGATTACGGCATGGATCAAAACGTGCGCGCGCTTTACGGCGACGCCGGGATGATCGCCGCGCTTCAGCAGATCCCCTCCATTTCCATCGTGACCGAACAGGCAAACCTCACGAACGCGCAGACCGGCATTTACATGAATGCCGCCGGGCGTGGTGAAGATTGGGAAAGGCCAGCGAGCATCGAGTGGCTCGATCCCAGCAAGGCCGCCGGACTGCAGGGCGAGTTTCAGCACAACTGCGGCCTGCGCATTCGAGGCGGAGCAAGCCGCAGCCCCACGATCGTAAAACACAGTTTTCGCGTTTACTTCCGCGACAGCTATTCGGTCGCGAAGCTTAACTATCCCATCTTCGGCGACGCGGGCACGAATGAGCACGACTGCATCGATCTCGCGAGCAGCCAAAACTACTCCTGGCCTCGCGACACCAGTGGTCTCGACACGATGGTTCGCGATCCATTCGCGCGCGAGACTCTGCGCGCCACCGGCTCGCCGGCCTGCCGCAATCGCTACTTCCACCTCTACCTGAACGGCCTTTACTGGGGACTCTATTACTTCGATGAACGTCCCGTCGCCGGGTATGGCGCCGCGTACTTCGGCGGGAGCAAGGATGATTACGACGCCATCAAGACCGGCAACCACGTCGCGGACTTCCTGACGGAGGCCACTGAAGGTTACTTGGATACCCTGCCCAATGGCGGCGTCGCTGCATGGCGAGACTTATGGAATAAACACCGCGCCTTCGCGACGGCGGCGGGCGTGACCCAGACGGGAAATCCCGATCTTGGCGCCTATTTTGCCATGCTGGGCCGCGACGCCACAGGCGCGCGCAATCCGAATCTCCCTGTCCTCGTCGATATCGACAGCCTGATCGACTACATGCTGGTGATCTTCTACAGCGGCGACGGCGACGCTCCCCTCTCCTCCTTCCTGGCGGACAACAAAGCCAACAACTGGTTCGCGCTGAAAAACCGCAACAACCCGGACATGGGCTTCGTGTTTTTCAATCACGACGCGGAGCACACATTCGGCGCGACGAGTTCCAAGACCGATCGCACGGGGCCGTTCAATGGCTCGAACCAGACAAACTTCGCCTACTCGAATCCGCAGTGGATCTTCCAGGACCTGGCCTTCAGTCCCGAGTTCCGCATGCGCGTGGCGGATCGCGCGCAAAAGCATTTCTTCAATGGCGGGCCGATGACCACGGCCGTCGCGCAAGCGCGCATGGACGCCATCTCCGCGCAGATCAACCTCGCGGTAAAGGCGCACAGCCAGCGCTGGGGCGATCGGCTCAAGACCCCGGCATTCAATGCGACCGATTGGCAGAACGCGGTAAACGCGGCGCGCAGTTGGCTGAATGGCCGGGAAAATACGGTGGTTCAGCAACTGAAGAACTATCGTCTCACGACAAGCTACACCATCGGCACCGCGCCGCTCTTTCCCGCAACCGCGGCGCCGAACTTCAGCGTGCCGCCGGGCAATGTGACGGGCGGAAGCTCACTCACCATCAGCGCCGCAGCAGGCACCATCTATTACACGACGAACGGCAGCGATCCCCGCGCCGTCGGCGGCGCAGTTGCCGGTGCGGCCTACACGGGCCCGATCGTTTTCAGCCAGGCAATCACGACGATCAAAGCACGCGCAAGAAATGGCTCGGAGTGGAGCGCATTGCGCGAAGGCACTTATTTCGCGGATGTCGTCGCGGCCAGCAGTTCCAATCTCGTGATCAGCGAGATCAACTATCATCCCGCTCCGCCAAGCAGCACAGAGATCGCCGCGGGCTACGTGGATGCCGATGAGTTCGAGTTCCTCGAGTTCATGAACATCAGCAGTTCGGCGGTGAACTTCTCCGGCTGCTATTTCGCCGATGGAATCGAGTTCACCGCGCCCAATACAGTGATCCCTCCCGCTGGCCGCTTTGTCATCGCGCGCAATGCCGCCGCTTTCCAAACGCGATACAATTCAGCACCCGATGGGATCTACGCGCAGAAGCTCGGCAACAGCGGAGATCACCTCTGGCTGAAGCAACCGGGCGGAGCGACGATCCGCGACTTCAGTTACGAAGTCTCCTCTCCATGGCCTTCCGAACCCGACGGAAATGGACCATCGCTCGTGCTGCGCGTGCCGCAAATCAATCCAAACCATGCCGACCCGCTGCAATGGCGGGCGAGCGCCGCAGTCACCCCACGCGGGTCCGATGGCACCACCTACGCGGCATGGAAAACAAGTAATGGCGTCATCAACGACCTCGCGGACGACGATCACGACGGCCTCATCGCATTCCTCGAGTACGCCGTCGGCGGAACGCTGAACGCAGACTCAAATCATCTCCTGCCCTCCGTCATTCGCTCCGGAAGCAACCTCATCCTCACCGTTCGCCGCAACCTGGTCGCCGACGACGTCACGCCGACAATTCAGACGTCCCAAAACCTGGTCGACTGGCAAACCATTACCCCGCCAGTGACCTCGCGCCAAACTGCGGGCGGAATCGAAACGCTCACCTACACCTTCTCCATTACCACCTCCCTTCCGCGATACTACCGCGCCCGCTTCCTCGCGCAGTAGCGCCTTTCGGGAGCGGAGAAAAAGTCTTCATCCTGACGAGGAACGAGGAAGGATCCCGAGCCACTCGCGGGACGTGACCAGCGTAATATGACAGCTGGTATTCCTCGAATGCATGCAAACAAAAGAAAGGGCGGTCCGTGGGACCGCCCTTCTTGTTTAAAGAATAAGGACTCTTTTGGACGTCTAGCTTTCGCGGCGGCGAACACGTCCGAGTCCGGCGAGCACGCCGAGACCGGCGAGAAGCACCATTGCGCTGGCAGGTTCAGGCACCGATACCAAAACCGAAACATCGTTGCCACCGGCCAACTCGAGCCCCGCCGTGGAAGCGTCGTCGAAATAGCTAATCTGCAACTGCACGCCGCCCGCAAGATTGAGCGTGGCGCCATTGGCGATTCCCGCAAACACCCCCACGTCCGCATCCGTGCCGTTATTGAGGATCAGCGTCAGGATATCATTGTTCGCAAAGCCACCGAGGGACTGAAGCGAAAGCGCCGCTCCGCCGAGGTCGATGTTGTTGCCCGTCACCACGATTTGATCATAGGTGAAGCCCGCAATATTGCTGCCAAGCTCGAACTGGAAGGTCGTCGCATTGGTCGCGGCAAGCGTCGCGGTGGTCAATGTTCCAGGGCTGTTGCCCGGAGCAATCGTCGCTGCCGTCAAGGCCAGGCCGCCGTTGAAGGTGCCACCACCCTTGACGATACCATCGTTTACCGTCGTTAGGCCGTTCACCGAGCCATTCACGGTCAGAGTGCCTGCGCCAGATTTGGTCAATGCCCCCGCGCCGCTGCCGACACCGGTCACCACGAAGTCGCCCGCGCCGCTCAATGCCAGCGATCCGGTGAGGTTCAAGTTACCCACGGTCAGCGTGTCGCCCGCTTCCGCGACCGATACGCTACCCGAAGCTGAGCCCGCCACCACGATTGCGCCCACACTGCTTTCTGTGGCGCCGCCATTGGCAACGAGTTGCAACGTTGACGTGGCGCCGTTGAGATTCACTGCGCCGACGTTGCTCATCCCACCCGCTTTCACGGTCGAGTTCGCCGCGACATTGAAGGCCGTCGCCTGCGTAGTCCGGAAGAGCGTCGCGTCACCTGGATCAACCGGCTTGATGAAGCTGCCGCCGAGCAAGCTCGAGGTCCCGCTTGTGTTCAGGCCGACGCCAAAAGCGCTCGTCCATCCCTGACCCGTGCCAGGTCCGCCGCCGCCCGAACCGTTATAAAGCCGCACTTCAATCGCGTGCCAGCCATCGGCGTTCGTCCCCATGCCGAAGTTATGGTCGGTCTTGGGCGTGCCGCTGTTTACGCCAGCCTCGGTAACGCCGGTGCCACCGATGAGTCCGTCCTTGCTCGACGTGCTGGTGATCGTCGTCCATGGCGTAGTCCCGGTGTTATTGCGAAGGACGATCGTGCCATCGATCGTTATCTGCACGTTGTCGTCGATGTTCTCCGCGAAGGTGAAGAGGCCGTCCGCGTCGTAGAATTGACCGGAGTAAACATAAAGCTCCGGCGAAGGGCTCGCGATGTTGGCGCCGCGGATTTCGGTGCGAACACCGCCGTTGCCGAGCTGCGCAGCCGTCGGAGTAGCCGTGAGCCCAACCGCTCCGATGAT
Organism: uncultured Prosthecobacter sp.; assembly: GCA_966125105.1. Lineage (GTDB taxonomy): Bacteria > Verrucomicrobiota > Verrucomicrobiia > Chthoniobacterales > Chthoniobacteraceae > SXWH01. The sequence continues at coordinate 7,393 of CBHXZU010000064.1, read as the reverse complement.
CCGCGACTCCACCAAACCGCCGACCACATGGTTCGCGGCGCTGGTGATCACCGTCGTTCCAAAATCGACCGTGCCGGTGGCCACTACGTTCGCTCCATCCAGTGAAACGGGGCCCGCGACCGTCTTTGTATTGGTGCCGGTAAAGTTAACCACACCGGCGGTGACATTAAGGCCGTTGCCTACGTTGCTGGTTAGGTTGGCGGTGCTCGAGTTCACCGTGAGCGCGCCGGCAACGTTCCCCGTTACCGTGACATTTCCCGCAGTGCCTACCGTCCCCGTGGTGCTCTGGCCGACTGAGAGGCCGCCGGAGACATTGGCCAGGTCCACGGTCATCGTCAGTCCGTTGACGTTCAGTTGACCAGCCGTGACCGCGTTCGTGATCGTCGGCACAGCTGCGCCTTGCAACGTCAGCGCATTCACTCCCGCGTTCACGGTCGTGAGAGTTATACCGGTGTTGTTGACGTCGATCGTGCCATTCCCCGCCAGTGTCGTCGTGTTTACGGTCAGCGGAATCGAGTTTTGCGTGACCAGTTGAACGCCCGCGCCTGCGTTGAGCTGCAGATCGTTCACCGCCGTGCGGGCAGCGATCGCGAGGTCACTGAAGCGCTGGGAACGGATGATGCCGTCAATGTTTGTCGAAACGCCGTCGTCCACGATGCGCACGGGAACGCCCACCGTGACGAGCGGTGAAGTGCCCGAGGCAACTTCCGAACCCATGACTTCCAAATCCTCGGGTCCTGCTGCGGCAGGACTGCGGCCGAGTTCGATGCGGCCCGTGCCGGTCAGGGTCGAATCGCTCGCCGAGCCATTGCTCGTGACGCGAAGGAACGAGGTGCCTCCGGCGGGCGCCGTTTGCGCGCGCACCACACCGTTGAGGACCGAGCCCGGCTGGAAGTAGAGATCGCCGCGGATCATGTCTACCTGCACGCCGGATCCGATCGTGCCGAAAACATTGGAGACGGTGTTCTGCGACGTCTGCCAATTAGTCACATTCAGCCGGCCTTGCTGCAGCACTACGGAATTGCCCACCCCAACATTCGCATCGGCGTTCGGCCCACGCGTGAGGCTGTTGTAATCGATGTTCGTATTGATGTTCGAGGTGCTCGCAATCGCATTGCCATTAATGCTCAGCGACATCCGGACATCGGTATTCGACTCCTGCACCGCAAGCGTCGCCCCCGGATTCAGCGTCACGTTTGTGAAATCGATACCCGTATCCGTGCCGGCGGACTTGTTGACGTAGAAGCTGCGGTTGTCGTTTGGATTGACGTCGCTATTCAGCACAAAGGGCTGGGTAATCGCCAACCGGGAGCCATTCGACGTCGTCGTGACGAGGCTCATCTCAATGCGGCCGTATTCATTCAGGAAAATGCCACCCGGCGCCAGAGTGCCTGCCGCCAGTTTGCTGGTCAACTCACCGGCATTTGTACCCGTGCTGCCACCCCCATCCAAATAGAGGACGCCGCCGTTGTTTGTAAGTTTGCCGGTGAGCTGCGTGCCTCCATTGATGAAATAGAGGCTGGTGTGTTTCATCGTCACGTCGTTCGCAGTGACGGCACCCGTGAAGGACACCACCGGGAGCGAGTTGAAATAGTCCGGCACATTTGTCGAGGTGACCGCCGTGTAGTTCGCGTTCTTGTCCCGGTTATCGATCACGGAGTCGGAACCGACTGTGAGATTGGCCGCGCCAAGCGTGATGTTGGAAGCCACTGCCAGGGTGGTATTGCGCGTCGCCGCCACGGTGAGCGGCGTATTCGCCGGCGTATTCACCGCCCCCACGAGACCACGGCTGGTGCCGTCATTGGTCAGCACACCGTTGTCGATCGTGATGCCGCCGGTTTGCGTATTGGTGGTGAGACTGGTCGTGAAATCTGCCGAAAACGCCGCAGCCGTCGCGCCGCCGCTCACTGCATAAGTGACGCCGGCATCCGGAATCTTGGCGTCCATTCCGGTTAAGTTGTTCGCCGCGAACCGGACGGTATAATTGTTGCCCGTGAGATTGATGGTTTGCGTGTTGAGCACGGTGTCAAAGAAGGTCGCCGGCGCAGAGCCAGTGATATCGAGCTTTGATCCGCTCTCGAAAGTAAGCGTGCCGGTGCCCGTCAGGTTCTGGGCATCATTGAAGAAGAATACGCCGCCATTCTTGAAGGTGACATTGCCGTCCAGGATGTTGCCGGCAACGTTGCCAATATCGAGCGAAGCATTGCCATTCACCTCGATCGGCACACCTCCCTGGGTTCCCGTCGCCGGAATGATCAGCGTCCCGCCCCGCACGTAGATTTTATCGACATTCGCGGCAATGTTCGACGTCGCCGCCACCTCCCCGATTTGCACACGGCCACCGGGAACGTTGCCCAGCGTGGAAGTCCCCTGATTTCCGACGATCTCGATCGTGTACTTGTTCGCGGGCGAGGCAGGACCAAAGGCAAATGTGCCGTCGGTCGTGGAGGTCGTGCCAAAGCTCAACGTTTGGTCGAACATGCTCAGGAAGCTCACTTCCGTCGTCGCGGCATCACTGTCACCGCCAAGCACGTTCATCGTCAGCAGACTGGTGCCTGTCCCGAGCACGTTGCGGCCCCCTGTGCTATCCAGCGCGACACCCTTCCATGGGGTTCCTGCCCCGAGGTCCGGGAGTGCGCCCGTCGTGGTAACTACCGTGCCGTAATAGAGCTTTCCGTAATAGGCCGCCGCACTATCCAGACCGCTCACCGTGGCAGCGCTACCGCCGGTGACCGCGATATTCTCGTGCACGATGATCGCGTCCGGCGCGAGGGTTAGATTTCCGCCCGTGCCAGCGTTCAGCGCTGCGAGTTGCGCAGTTGTGCCCTGAATGCGTCCGCCCGCATCGACTTGAAACACGTCACCAGAGTTCGGCGTGGTGCCGAAATCGATCGCGCCGCCCGCTGTTGCGATGGCATCCACCCCGGTGCTGTTACCACTCGCTCCGGCTGCATTGTAGTTGAGCCGGGACGCCGAAACGATAAAGCCTGCGGTATTTGCGGTTGAACCAACCGTAATCAGGCCCGTGCCGAGTGAGTTCGCTACCGTGCCGGTGAGCGTTCCTGCGCGGAGTGCCGTCGGAGTATTCCAAGTCGTCGAGTTGTCTGCTGTTACGGTCAACCCCGCGCTGCCGAGCTTGATCAATCCTGTGCCACCAGTCGTGTTGACCACAGGAGTCGTCACGTCTCCGCCGAAGTTCAGCGTTGCATTGCCGGCGGAGAGCAAGATGGCATCGGCCGCGAGGATGAATGAGTTGCCAGACGACGTGGTGAGGGTCCGGGCCCCAAGGCTCGGACTGGCGCTCACGTCGATCGTGCCGACGGTGAGCGTCTGGCCAGTCAGTGCGCCAGTAAGACGATCGGAACTGATGGTCGAGGAGATCGTGTTCGGACCGAAAGAGATATTCGTGACAAAGTCCGTGTTCGCAGCCGCGCGCAGGTTCAGGGTGCTCGATGAAATAAATTGGACGCCTGCGGAGTTGGCAACCGGCACCGCGCCAGACGCGCCTTCGATCTGTAGGGTGCCGCCGTTCACTTCCAGCTTCCCGAAGAAGTTGGGATTATCGACCGCCGAAAGGAAAAGGGCCTGGCCTCCCGTCTTGCGGAGGACTGAGTTGGCAGTAGCAGTGAGACCATTCAGGCGCAGGCTTTGTGACCCGTTGACAGCGCTGTTCACCCCGAGAATCGTTGTGGAGCCGGCGGCCTGCGTCAGCGAAGGCAAGATGAGGTTATGGCGATCGCCATTGATCGTGACCGTCGCATTGCCGACCGTAAGCGGACCGGCGGTCATCGTCAGGGACGTTGTCCCCGAGACAGGCCGCACATCGTAGTTGAAGGAATTGTTCCCCGCAAAAACCGGCGTGCCATCGAACGTAGTCGCCGTATCCGCGCGCAGCGAAAGGGTCGGAGTCGCGGCGGTAATATTGATCTGCGTGCTCGCGTTGCCCAGCGGCTGCACCCCGACCGCATCGCTTTGCAATGTCAGCGTTCCCGCCGCGAGATCGATATCACCCGCGAAAGTCGTCGCATTACCGGTCGCGCCAGAAGCGATCCGCAGTTCGCTCGCTCCCGCCTTCACCAGCTTCGTGGTCGCATCGCCGATGAGTGAATCCACCACCAGCAGCGCCGCATTGGAGATCGTCGACGTCGCCCCGGAATTCAGGATCAGCCCGTCCGTGCGATGCGAGAATCCGTTCCCGGTCGTAGTCGTCATCGTGGCCGTGCCGAGCGTGATGGTGCCCACTTGCGCCACACCCGATGTCGCCGAACCCGCGGCGCGATCCGCATTCCATGTGAATGAGTTGTTGTTGGCCACGACGTTCCTTCCCCAATCGTACGTCACGGCTGCGCCGGCCGATGCGAGGTTTGAGTGCGTAGTCGATAGCGTGACCCCACTCGCGCCGATGATGATCTCGTCGCCGGCATTGATCGTCCCAACCGCCCCGATCGCGCCGCTGCTTGCGATTGGATTGTTTACGCCCGAAGCGTTCGCCGCCGACGCCTGGAACGTGCCTCCATTGATCACGATGTCACCCAGGATCGCGCCGTTATAAGCCGTGCCGCTCGTGCCCAGGCGGAGCGTGCCTGCACCCGTCTTCGTCACACCGCCCGCGGTGACCATGCCCTGAAGCTGGAGCGTTTGCTGGGTAACGTTCGACGTCAGAACATCCGCGCCACTGTTGGTCGTGGTGACTGCGACATTCGGCGAGAGCACGTTTCCGGCGTTGCCTGTTTGATCGACGAAACCCAGGACGAGGGTTCCGTTAATGACGCCCGGGGTCACCGTGGTGTTGGCCCCGCCGTACATCGTGTAGGTCACCGCCTGGTTGAACAGGAGCCCCTGGATGTTCTGGGTGGAGTTGTTCAGGAAAACATTTTGCGCCGTGGCCACGGCCATGACCGCGGTGTCAGCGACGCCGGGCAGGACACTTCCCGTCCAGTTGGCGGTATTGGTCCACATGAAATCGCCGCCGGTGTTGCTCCAGTTGATGCTGGCGGCCTGAATGCGGCCGGACAGGATCGTGGCGGCAGCCGAGGTGGCGAGAAGTACGGCGAGAGATCCAAGCGGACGGGTACGGAAACGAGAGGACATAGGGTCAGACTGAGGCAAGGGATTGCGGAAGAGGACGTGAGAGAGCGCGCGGGAAGAAGCATTTTGCCCGCCAGGGCGCAACTACCTTCCGGCCGAGTAACAGGATTTTTGCCTGAATGTCTTCAAGTCGCCCACTCACCTGCCTGCAAGCCGCCAAGCCGGGCGTCGGTGTTGGACACCGACTCCAAGGCACTTCTCCAGAGCGTCCGTTGCAGTTATGCGTCTGCAGTTTTAATCCATCACCTCTCCCGGTCCGCCCAAAATGCGGCGGCCGTCCGCGCGGGATCGCCGCCGGGACCGACGTCGTAGTCCAACCGGCTAAGAGCCGGCAACGCGCGCAGTTTTGCGATATCCTTAGCCACTTTAGGCAGCACGAGGGATTCCAGCGTGGGAATGCGCGCCAGCGCGCTCACGTCCGTGCAAGGCGTCCCATTCAGCTGCAACCGGCGCAGCGGCATGCCAACGAGCGGCTCGAGATTCGTTACGCTCGTCCCATTGAGAACGAGTTCGGAAATGGGCGCGCCGCGGAGGACGGCAAGGTCGTAAAAGGAGGACTTCGGCACCACTACCTTCCACGTGCCATCGCCTAGCTGTTCGCACTTGGAAGCAGCGCTTTTGGAACGCAGCGCGCGCATCCAGTCCAAATCCTTTTGATACTTCCAGAAATCCTCCGCGGCGCATGCAGGCCGATTCGTCCGCGGATCGAAGGTGTAGGAAATCCGTCGCAGGTTCGGCATCGATCCTCGCAAAGCTTCCACGCCAATCGCTGTCGCCGGCAGGCTGACTTCTTCGAGTTCGGGTAGTCCGAGAAGAGGACTCACATCCGAAATCGACGCGCAATGCTCCATGGAAACCTTTCTGAGGGGCATCCCTCGAAGCGGTTCGATGGACGTTATCGGCGAGTTGGCCATCCGGATTTCCTGCAGAGGCATTCCACGCAGGGGGGAGAGATCTGAAACTCCAGTGTTGGAAAGAACTAGCAGTTTCAGCGGAAGGCCGGCGAGGGGCGATAAGTCGCGGATTTCAAGGCAGTCGATGATGACCAGGCTGCTGACTTTCGATCCGGCAAACCCCGAAAGGTCGGAAAGGCCGCCTCGCACAAACACCTCCCAGGTTCCGTCAGGCCCGCACGTCATAGTTGCGTTGACGCCGGCGCCGTGCAGCGGGCGCCACCACCGCATGATCGAGTCCCAATCCTGCCAGAATTCAGGGGCAGGCTGAGTCTGTCCTGCGACATGCGGGACCATCGGGCATATCTCGACCGCCTTCAACGCGGGATGACCGCGCAGCGCCTCGATTGCCTCGATTTCTATCGGGGGAAAATCCAACACGTCGCGAGGAAGAACGAGCGTCTCGAGAGTCCTGATTTGCCCCAGCACGCTCAGATTCTTCAGGTCCCGCGCGCCGGCCAGGACCAGCGTCTTAATCGGGACGTCCTTCAAAAAGTCGAGATCTCCTACCCTCACATCTTGCAAGACGAGATGCTCGATCTTCGTCCCCGCAAGCGGCTTGAAATCGACAACGCGGGCACTCGTGCAATCCAGCTTCTTCAAAGGTGTCCTTGAAAGCGGTGCCAGGTCCACGGTGTGTCCACCTCCCAGCACGAGTTCCTCCAGCGGTCCGTCTGCCAATGGCGACAAATCGCCCACCTTCGTTCCAAAAAGACCGAGAACGCGCACCGGCAGCGAACGAAGAACCGAGATGTCGCTAATGGGGGTGCGCGTCAATATGAGCTCCTCGAGCAGCCGTGAACGGACCAGCGGATCGAGCGACCGGACCCGCGTCTTTGTAAGATCGAGCCTGCGCAGCGGCATGCCCGAGAGCGGTTCGATTGAATGCACCGGGCACCCTGCAAGCTTCAGCGTGGAAACTGGCAGGCCTTTGATCAGCGCAAGGTTGTCGACTTCCGTTCCGCTCAGATCCAGCTCAAGTTCACCCTCGGCAAGAATGAGCCGGTCCTGGAGTGAAATATTATAAGCGGCTTCGAATGAGCGAAGCCGGTCCAGTACTTTTGTTCGCAGCGACTTTGCGATGACCAGCGATTCGGCTGCAGGTCTCTTTTCCGCAGTCGCGGCTGTATACAGCCTCGTCAAGCCGGTGACGGAAAGTGTTCCGTTCGGCTCGCGTGGTGCATGCGCCAGGCTTTCGCACAGGTCATAGTTGGCACGCGCGGCCTTGTCGCCCGGTCTCAATTTGAGAATTCGGCCATAATCCTCGGCCGCTTCGCCCAGCCGCATTTGGCTCCTCAGCAGAGCGGCGCGCTCGCCGAGGTATTCGACGGACTCCGGAAATAGGTGGATGG
>CBHXZU010000063.1:0-13748 GCA_966125105.1 uncultured Prosthecobacter sp. | reverse complement strand
ACAAGAAGATCCCGCAGAACCGGCAGGATATTCAGATCGCCCGCAGCTACGGCGACCTTCGCGAAAACTTCGAATACAAGAGCGCCAAGGAACAGCAGCGCGTGCTCACCCGCCAGAAGAGCGAATGCGAGCGCGACCTCGCCCGCGCCCGCGGCACCGACTTCAGCGAAGCCCGCGCGGACGCCGTTTCCATCGGCACGACGGTGAAGATTCGCCGCGTGAACGACGGCGGCATCGAGACCTATACGATCCTCGGGGCGTGGGACACCGATCCCTCGAAACACATCATCAGCTACCTCGCCCAAATGGCGCAGGCGCTCATCGGCAAGAAAGTCGGCGAGCGCGTCGCCGCGCCCACCGAGACTGGTGAGCACGAAGTCGAGGTGGTGAGCGTCGAACTCTGGAAGCCATAGATCGCAGCCGCTCAATGCACAGCCGGTCCGCGCGAGCGGACTGGTAACGCCCTTTTAAGGACGCGCCCGCTGGTAAACGCTGGCGCGTTCTTTTTTTCGCGCGAACCGTGCCGCATGCGTTTCTCCCTGTTTTCCCTGGTTACTCTTGTCTTCGTCGCGAGTTCCCCTGCGTGCATCAACGTCAGCGGCACCACCCTGGACGGCCATCGACACAGCGAACGGGATCGAGGCGTGACTCGGCACGACTTGCTCGAGAAACAGCAGACGCCAATCAACTGGTCGACCCGCCTTAAGAAGCTGGAGACCGCGATGGCAGGCGAGCCCACGATTCGTGATCGCAGCGACTACGGCGGCGTGCTGGTGCACTTGGGCCAGCATGAAAAAGCGCGGGATGTTCTCCTCGAAGCCGAACGCATCTCTCCCGGAGACTACGCTGTGGCTTCCAATCTTGGCACGGCCTACGAACTCCTCGGCGAAAACGAAAAGGCCATGGAATGGATTAAGCGCGGCATGAATCGAAACCCCAAGAGTCACGGCGGCACCGAGTGGGTGCATCTGAAGATTCTGGAAGCAAAGATCGCCGTCGCTAAAGATCCAACCTGGCTCTCGCGCAATTCAGTCCTGGGCGTGGATTTTGGAACGGCGCCACGCCCCGCGTTATCCGGTAAGGCTGCCGCTTCGCCGGAGGCGCAAAGAGAGGAAGCCTATCGCATCTTGCGCGGAGCTGACTATCAACTCACAGAGCGGTTCCAATTCGTTAAGGGGCCTGACCCCTTCGTTGGCGACGTGACATTTGACCTCGCAAACGCAATCGCGGTCGGGAGGAACGTCGAGGAGGCGGAAGATATTTACCTGCTTGCACAGGAATACGGCGCGCCCAAATCCGCCCTGGCTGAAGTTCGCAGAAACCTGATGCGGGAAATCTCGGAGAGCGCGCATCCGGGATCAAAAACGTGGATTTGGACAGGCGGACTTTCGCTCCTAGCCGTGGGGCTCATTGTCTACCGGCGGGCTGTGCAGGTGACGCGACTGTAGTGGATTTCGTCGCAACGCAACCTTCCCCGAATCCCAGCGATCCCTGCTGGGCGCGCCCTAAAGGGACACCCAGTGCTCGGAGACCGGCGAACCCTGATTGGTTTCAGGCACACTGCCCTGAGCGCGGGCGCAGAGGTGCTTAGGAAATCGAAAACAAGTGCTCGGAAATCGGCGCACAGCGATTTGAAATCAGATCCATCCCTTCGGAACCCGGAAACACCTCCTTGGAAACCGGAAACATCTCCTTGGAAACCGGAAACAGGTCCTCGGAAACCGGATACACGTCCTCGGAAATCGGATACATGCCCTTTGAAATGGGATGCGAGTGTTTGGAAATCGGCGCGCAACGATTTGAAACCGCGTCAAGTGCCTTGGAAACGGGAAACATGTCCTCGGAAATCGAAAATACGTCCTTGGAAACCGCGTACATCATCTTGGAAACCGCGTACAAGATTTCATTACATTTCGCGGATCTTAATCAACGCGATCCGATGTCGTGGCTGATCTCGCCAGCCACTTTCCTCCGCTCCGCACTCGCTGCCTTGGCAATCGCCAAACCTCATGTCCGATTAGTGCATTTCAAATCCGACGAAAAACTTCGATCTCCCGAGACCCCTGGAAGCGTTTCCGACGGTTGTTTGTTGAACAAGAACCGGAAAGGAATGAAGGCGCGCGAATCGAGGGCAGGAAAAGCCGGTCATCCTGATGGAGCTTCAAGCGACTGAAGGACCCCGAGCCACCCGCGAGAGATTCATCGCCGGGAACACGTCTTTAGAACCGTTACGGGGATGAAGGTTCTTTTGTAGTGCGTTTACCTACTGAAGGCGCGCAACTCACGCGTGACCTGTTAACCGAAAACCTCCATCGGCAACTGCTCTACGCCATAATCGCCCGAATCGCCTCCCCATGGTCGATCTCCAGTCTTTTGCGACCGGGAATCTCAAGCCGATAGGAGTCGAGCCCCATGAGTTGCATGACGGTGGCGTGGATGTCGGTGACGTAGTGACGATCCTCCACCGCGTGGAACCCGAGTTCGTCCGTCGCTCCATGGACGACTCCACCTTTGATTCCCCCACCCGCGAGCCAGGCGCTGAATCCCTGCGGATGATGATCGCGCCCGGTGCCCTCCGCCCCGGGCGTGCGGCCAAACTCCGTGCCGAAAACTACCAGCGTGTCGTCAAGCAGCCCGCGCTGCTTGAGATCTTTCAGGAGTCCCGCAATCGGCTGGTCCACTTGCGCCGCGAGCTTCGTGTGGTTCGCCTTGATCTCCGAATGCGAATCCCACGCGCCCCCTCCCCCGCCGCCGTGGAAGAGCTGCACGAAACGCACGCCGCGCTCGACGAGTCGCCGAGCGACCAGGCACTGCTCGCCGAAGGCTTTGCACTCCGCCTTATCGATTCCGTAGAGCGCTTTCGTCGACTCCGTCTCGTTGTCGATTTGCACAACCTCGGGAACTGACACCTGCATCTGGAATGCGAGTTCATAAGCCTTGATCCGCGCCCGTAGCTCCTGGTCATCCGGGTAATCGATCCCCGAAAGCGTGTTCAGTTTTCCGAGGAGGCTGAGATTCTGCAATTGCTCCTCCGCCGTCGTCGCCGCGTCGCTCGGCGCGAGGAATGGCAGCGGCTTCTTCGCATCGATGCCAAGACGCACGCCCGAGAATTCGGGCCCAATGTATGCGGCGCCATGCGTGAATGCGCCACCGCAGCAATCTCCCGTGGGAACGCCGAGCACGACGTATTCGGGCAGGTTCTGATTCAGCGTGCCGAGCCCGTAGCAGATCCACGCGCCGATTGTGGGATGATTCAACTCCCGCGGATGCCGCCCCGTTTGCCACGTAAGCTGCGCGCCGTGGTCGTTGTGGATCGTCCAAAGAGAGCGCACGACCGCGATGTCGTCGGCACACGTCCCGATGTGCCGAAACCAATCACCGACCGGCAGACCGCTCTGGCCGTAGATCTGGTATCCCGTCTGCAGCGGCATGATCTTCTTCCGATTCCCGTGCTTCGGATTACCGCCGACGATGTTCTTCTCGGAGCCCTCGAGCACTTTCTTGAACGGCGTTTCCTCGATCGATTTGTCCGCGTATTTGTTGAGCGCGGGTTTGATGTCGAAGCTCTCCAGGTGGCTGACCCCGCCGCACAGGAAAATCCAGATCACCGACTTCGCGCGCGGTCGAAAATGCGGGCGCCCATCGGGCGGATGCCATGCGAGTTCGGGAGAAGCGATCGCCTGCTGGTCGCGGAAAAGCATCGAGCCGAGCACCAGCCCCGTCAGTCCCATGCCGGTGTCGGCCAGGAAAGAGCGCCGCGAAACTCCGGCGCAGCGCGCGTGAAGATTGGGATCGAAGCTCATCGGATGGTGATAAAGTCGTTGTGGTTGAACAAAACCTGCACGAGCCGCTTGCGGGCGCGCTCGCGTGGCTCGAGCTTGCCGTTGTCGCCCGCCGGGGCAGCCTTGGCGTTGCGCTGGAGAAATTCGGAGCAGGCCGCCGCTTCTTCATCCGTCGCGCGTCGCGCGAGGATCCGCTCAAACGCGGCACGCGTGAATGCAGCATCGTCGTCCTTGCACGTGCTCGAAAGCTCCCCAGCAAGAACCGCGGCCTGCGCGACGGTGATCTCGCTGTTTCCGAGCGCGAGCGATTGCTGCGGCATCACACTCGTTCGCCGCTGGTAGCAGTCGGTCACCGCAGCGCCGTCGAAGATCTTGAGAAACTCCACCTGCTTCTCCGCCGCCGTGCGCAGGTAGAGACTGCGCCGTTTCGATGCCAGCCCTTTGAGGTGGTCGAGCTCCGGCCCGCCCCGCGTGAGATCCAGCGAGCCCGAGACATAGAGGAGATTGTCGCGCACCAACTCCGCCTCCATGCGCCGCGTCGGCATACGCCAAAGGTAGACGTTGTCCTGGTCGCGCGCGGCATCATCCGGGTCCGTGGTCGACGACATCCGGTAGGCATTGCTCGTCACGATGAGCCGATGCATCGCCTTCATTTTCCAATCTCCGGCCATCAACTCTGACGCGAGCCAGTCGAGCAATGCGGGGTGCGACGGACGCGCGCCATCGCTGCCGAAGTTTTCGGGCGTCGTGACGATCCCGCGCCCAAAATGGCGCAGCCAGAGATGATTCGCCGCCACTCGCGCGGCGAGCGGGTTGTCGCGATTCACGATCCACTTCGCGAAGGCCAGGCGCCGCCCGGTGCTCTCGGCGGGATACTGTTTCGTGTCGCGCGGCGTGAATGCCTCGGACGGCTCCGTCCGCAATGCAGCCTCTGCTTTGCCCAGTGCCTGGATCGCATCGGAAAGCTTCTTTGTGTCTGCCTCGAACGCCTTGCGCGCTTTGTCGTCTTTCGCGGACGCCAGCGCCGCTTGCTTCGCTGATTGCGCGCCGGAAAGTTGATGCACCGCGAGCACGGCGTCGGCGAAAGCAGAGCCCCGCTGCTTTTCCGTCACAGCTTTGGCGGCCGCGCTCCATTCAGGCGAACTCTTCTTCCCCGCCTCTTCCAGTTCTTCGGCTTTGATCACTGCGAGCAGCGCTTCATGTTTCGCGCGCTTTGCCGCAACCACGAGTTCCCATTCGCGAATTGCCTCAGCGGCCGCTTTGTCCCCCTGGAACTTCGCCAGCTTCGCTTCCGCCGCGGTGATCTCCTTCGCGCTCGCCGCAATCGTATCCTTCACCACAAACGCGCGCCGATCCGGCGCGACCGCGGCACGCGTGAGCGAAACGGGCGCGATCTGCAGTGCCGCACCGAGTTTGCTGCCGCCGAGCGCGCGAGGCACGCCCGGGCCAAGCACGCGATCTTTGTCGGGCGTTCGCTCGTCGCCGCGAATGAAGAAGAAAGTCTTCACGCCCAAGTCCGCATCATACACGCGCGGGACGCCATCCTTCTCGATATCGAGTTCTCCGGGCACGCGATCGGCGCGCACTTGGTGCGGCTCGAAAATCGCGCGCACTTTGTAATACTCGGCCTGCGAGATCGGATCCGAGCGGTGGTCGTGGCACTTCGCGCAGCCAAGCGTGACGCCAAGGAAAGCCTGCGCCGTGTGCTTTACCGTATCCTCCATCCACTGCTCGCGGCTGAGCATCTTGTAGTTCCGCGCGAGGAATCCGGTGGCGCGAAGCGTGTCCGGATCATCGGGCGCAACTTCGTCGCCCGCCAGCATCTCGACCACCATCCGGTCGTAGCCTTTGTCGGCGTTCAGCGATTCGACGATCCAATCCCGCCACCGCCAAATGTGCCGCTGACTGTCGCGCACCTGCTTTCCATCCGTCCACCCGGCCCAATCGCTGTAGCGCCAAATATCCATCCAGTGCCGCGCCCAACGTTCACCGTGGCGCGGATCGTTCAGGAGGCGATCGACCACCTTTTCATACGCGTTCGGCGATGTGTCTTCTTCAAATGCGCGCTGCTCTTCCGGCGTTGGGGAGAGCCCGATCAAATCGAGATACACGCGCCGCAGCAGCACGCCTTTCGGCGCCGCGGGTCGTGGCTTCAGTCCCCGGGCATCGTGCTCCGCGGCGATGAACGCATCGATCGGATTGCGGATCCACTCCGCATGCGCACCCATCGGGACCTTGGGCCACTCCACACGTTCGAATGGTTGCCAGCGATAGCCGGAGAGAAACTTCGCCAGTTCAGTTTTCCGCTCGTCCAAGCGCGCCATGCGTTCTGCCGCCGGAACGTCTTTCGGATCTCCCGGATTCGATCCCGCCAGCAGTTCCACTTCGTTCTCCACCCCGTCGCCATCCGCATCCTCCCGAGCCACGGCAATAAGCCGATCCGGAATGCTCGTTCGTTTGCCTGCTTTCTCCGCTTCCTCGCCCAACACGCGCAATCGATCTCCAAACTTATTGTGCGGAAACTCCTCGAGGTTCGCCGGGTCCTTTACGGAACTTGGCAGGTGGCACGTCGTGCACTTGTTGAGTTCGGCAGGCAGGAACCGATCATAATGCCGGCCCAGCGCGGCCCTGTTCGCCGGAGTCGCAAAGGCAGACGCCACCGCGGCCAGGAGCAGGAGTCCCCCGCTCGCAATCCTCCCATAAACACCGCGTGTGTTCGGGGTGAAACGCATCATGGAATAGAGACCGCAAGGTTACCTTCTCTTAGTCCCTTTGGCTCTGGGAGAATTGTTCAAAATGGCATCAAGGAATTGAGTGCGCTTGCACCGGCCTCCTCCCAGGACTTTCGAGAGTTCCTGAGGAAAATGCCGACTTCCGTCAAAACTCGCGCCTCTACGGCACCGTCAATTTCGCGCGGAGGTACACACTCGAAGCGGGCGTGGGCGTAATCGACCGCAACACAATCCGCTCCGTGCCAGTCGGAAGCACGGAACGTGTGCTGACCTCGTAGCTCGCGGCGGCGGATAGCCACGGAGACTGGAGGTTGGCAGCCGCTTCGAGGCTCCACTTCGCGTCCACACGCGGATTACGCTCGATCGTGAAAGTGGTGTGCCGCTGGCCGGCGACAAACTCATTGCCCGCAAACGGCATCGTGCCCGCGCCAACCGCCGCTTCCACGAGATTGCCCACGCCGTTTCCGTTGTCATCGGACAATGGATTGGCCGGCGGCGCGATGGCGTCGCTCGTTCCTGGATTCCCGTGAATCGCGGCACTCGCCCGCCAATTGAGCGGATCACTCGCATCCGGATTCGTCCTCGGGGCAATAAGGACGAGCGACGGACCGCTGCCATCGGGGCTCGCGGGCCATTTCGGGCTGCCGCTGTCGTTGTAAGCGACGCGAGCAATCTGGGCTCCGTTCGACGCGATCAATGAGAAGTCATCGCTCCCATTCCCCAGATTATTCGCGCCCGCCATGTAGTAGTGCGCGAGCGCCGGCACGCCGGGATAACGGGCGGCAAACGCCGAGCCATTCCGGGGGATCACCGCATACGCGCCAGGTGCCAGGGTGGTGTTCGGAAACGTGTAATCGATGCCTCCCGTAAACCGACAGCCTGCGAGGCTCACCGTCTCCGTCGTGCCGATGTTTTGCACTTCGATGAACTCGAACTCGTCCTTGTCTGTCGACGCATTCAATTCCGCTCCGGTTGGCGCGGCGGGGTTGTAATGCACTTCGCTCACCACGAGTTTGCCGGCGGCTGCAGGGACAACCGTGCCGATCCCAGTGATGGTGATCGTGTCGCTCCCGACGAGATTTCCGTGATAGTCGAATGCCTGGAGGGTGATGACATTCGAGCCGGGCGCGACGGGCACGTTGACCTGCCATGCCGTGCCGCTCGTCCAGGTTACCGGGAGGCTCAGGCCGCCTGATTGCACCACGATTGTCCGCACATTGATCCAGCCATTGCCGGAAACGGTCGCGCTATTTCCACTCGTGCTGAAGTTTGGCGTGGTGATGTCGAAGGGGATCACCGGGTAGGTTCCATTGATCTGACTCTGCGCGTAGGCAACACGCTGATCGACGTAGCTGGTGATCTCGTTCCAATTTCCACCGCTCGCGTTGAATGTGGAGTAGTGGCTCACCCAAGGAGACAGGTAGGCGCTGTTGAAGCTCGTGTTTATGATGTCCTGCAGATGCTGGTAAAAGAGCCGGTGGTAAGCCGGGCTGATATTCACGAGCGCGGAGATGTCCGGATTGATAATCAGCGAATCGGTCGCGGACTGGCTTTGGAAATCCAGGTCCCACGGCAGGTAGAGAATCCGCCCATCCGCCCGGTGGTAAAGCTTCAGGTTATGCCACGCTCCGCTGCTCGTCGCGTAGTTATCGCCGATCCCCGACAGAGACATCGCGGCCGCAGTGCGCAGCCATTGATCCACATCGATGGCATTGACGATCGCGTTGTTGAACGACGCGCCCGTGAGGCGATACGTGTCGCTCAGATTGATGAGGCGCGTGAAGTCATCATTGTCCCGCGCGTTCCCGATGAGGAAGTTCCAGCGAAACGCCTCCTTGTTCGGTGAGGTGATTGTTCCAAATTCGACACCCTGAACGCCGTCCGGCTGCGGCAGCTTCAATCCCTGCGGAGTGCCGTTATCCGTCGTGGTCGGGTAGTAGATCAGCTCGTATTTGAAAGTCGGCAGCGCGGCCCCGTTGCCGTATTGGCTGCCCGCCCAGACGTCGTTGAACTCCGCCATCGTCAGAATCCCCGATCCCGTGTGCACGGAACGCGGAGCAATCACGTAGATCATGTCGTTGTACATCGAAGGCACCCCGCCCGCCCGGTTGAACATGTGCCAGGAGACGATCTCGCTGTGGCCGTATCCGTTGCCCGTCGTGCCGCGACCGTAGCCGCTTCGGTCGATGTTGATGCCACGATGCGCGCCGCGAAAGGGGTGCATCGGATCAAACTCCAGCGCGAAGCCGACACGCGTGTCCGCGAACCGTCCGCGTTCGGACGATTTGAGCCGCACCTTCGCATCATAAAAAACCTCCCGCTCGCGATAGACGACCGTGCAGGGGAAGTAGTCATTGCTCATCACGTTCGTCGCCGCGTGCATGAAGTCCGCATCGGACGTCGCCATGAGAATGCGGATCCCGTGACCCGCGGTTGAGGGCACGGTTAGATCGCGCCACCGAATGAAGGCCCGGGAACTCGCGCCAGCCCCGGGGAACGTGGAGGTCGTCGTGCCATCGCTTCCCTCGATGTAAAACTGCACGAGCGCGCCGCTCGCCTGTCCCGGGATCTGGCCTTCATACGCGCCATTGATCAGCGCCATCGATGCCGTGTTCCAAGTGACCGCGCCGTCCAGCCTCCACTTGATCGCCATGCTTGCGATGCCTTGCGGATCACTCGCGGTGATGCGCAGCACAGCGGCTTGCTGAGATTGCGGGAGCACGGGTGACTGCGTGAGCCCGGAGTACGTCGGACCAGTGAGCGCGGCGTAACGACTGTTTTGCGCGCCTGGTGTTCCGACGTTCGTGGGAACTGGCAGGATGTGCTGCTTGGTGAGACGATTGAAATACAGTCGCGATTGCAATCGCGGGCATCCGCTCAACCAACGTGCCCGGAACGAGATCGCATACGTGCTCGCTTGGTTTGTCGTGATGCCGTTCGCGAACGTCGTTTCCAGGTGATTGTGCATGTGCTCCGTCGGGCCGGTCGCGACGATCTTGAGCACAGAGTTCCCGCCTCCACTTGGATCGGGCACCACAGTCGTTCGCCCGTGGCTGCCATGGTTTCCGAGCAGGCGCCAAGCAGCTGTGGAGGCAAAAGCGCCGTTCTGGATGAGCTCGCGACTGCCGACGTTCACTTCTTTCACACTCACGTCGTCCACCAGGCATTCGCCGGTATTGAGCAAACCGAGAATAAACTCGTGGTAGCCGGCAGGATCGTTCGTCCCGGGGAACGGCGCGCCGCTTCCCGAATAGGAAATATTCGTCCAGGACGACTTCCCTGTTTCATCACTCGCGGCCCAGGCTTCTGGCACGGAGTTATCCATCGCCGGATTTCGCAACTCGAGGCTGCTGCCTCCGCCGTCGGCTCGACCATCCCATCGACCCTCATCGAAATAGCGCACCTCGCTCGCCGGGTTGCCGGAGGCATCTTCGAGACGAACAACATCGCCCGAGTTCGAAAGTGAACCGGTCGCGGGACCCACGGCATTGATCCCCGGAAACTCCGCCAACAAAGCGCCCGCATCCTTCGCAACCACTAGGTAACCGTTGGCTGGAATCTGCGTCCCCGCGGCGAAATCAAAATCGAGGCCGCCGCGCAACTTCCACCCCGCAAGGTTCACGGGTGATGCCGTCCGGTTGTAGAGTTCGACCCACTCTTCGTCCGATTCGGTCGTTCCCGTCGGCAAATAGGCCGGCGGATGGTGATACATGATCTCGTTGATCACGACGCTCGTGTTCAGCGTGAACATGTTCGCCGTTCCTGGGGTCGATGCAGAAGGCACGAGCCAAGCACCGCTGGCCGATCGCGCTTGCGCCGCGTTCTTCACGACCACGCCATCGCCGACTGAATTGTTTGGCGCCACCAGGAAGAGTTTGTCTCCATCGAGCGGCCGGAATCCGAGCACAGCTTGATCCAATGACAGGAGCGCGCCTGCGGCCAGGTTGGTCGCGCCGAATGTGTAAGTCTGCCCCGACGAACTCCGCACCTGGTAGCCGGTGAGCGACACGGGGGCCGCGCCCGCATTCTGAAGTTCGACGAAGAACGTGCCCGCTTGCGCCGAAGCGATCTCATTCCACCGAACCATCGCGGGCGTAACTTGCGCGAACGTTTCTTCGACATCCAACGTTGCGAGGAAGAATGCGTCGGCGTTTCCCGCGCTGGCCTGATGCAACTCAACCGCGAGCACATTCGCCTGCCCGGGCAACAAGGCGCCCGCGGGCACTTCGAGCACGCCGTTGAACTTTGGATACACGATCTCGGACGAAGCAAGTGTGCCGCTCGTCACCGCTCCGGTCGGCATGTTAACGCGATGGAGCTCACTGCCATTCAGGTAGAAGACCGCGCCATCATCGGCAACGAAATCGAGGAGGATGCGATAGCTCGAAGTCGCATTGCCCGTGTGCGTGAAAGTCCGGCGCAAATAGGTAGTGACCGGATTGGAAGCGAGCGTCGTTTTCGCCAGCTGCGGCGGCGCTTTGGCATCCCACTTTATGCGCAGGGCAGCGGGACCAGCGCCGGCATTTGACCATAGGAAGTCCACCGTGTTCGCGGCCGCATTAAAGGGGCCGTTGATCGTGAACGGCCCGAGCAAGGAACTGAACCCCGCCGCGGTGATCCCTTTCGCGGCGCCATTGAGCACGACATTATCGAGCGAGTTGTCCGCCCCGACGTAGAACTTCACCTCCGCCTGCGACGCATCGTAGCCCGTGAGATTGAAACTCGTCCGGTAGGTGCTCTGCCCATCCGGCGCAGTGTCCTGTCCATTGGCGCTCGAACCGATCCACAGCGAAGAACCATCGAGCCCAAACCATGCAGGGTGACCCGTCATGACGATCGCAGGTTGACTGGTGGCGACGTTCACCCAGTGTAGGTCCCCAGTGCCCGCAGTCGCAGGGAGTCCATTCGCTCCGACGCCCGTGTTGAAAAGCGTCGAGATGCTTTCCTTGAGCGGCACCGGTGAACCAGGGCCCGCAACTGCTTGCCGGAAGAACTTCACTTCGCTCAACCCGGCGAAGTTGTTGTCCCCGCCGTGGTTCGTGTTGATCACGAACTTCACCTGGCGAACGTTCGTTGCATTCAGATCAAAGCGTTCGCCCGGCTCGGAGCTCACGCCCAGGGCCTTTCGGAAGTTCAATGTGGCGACCGTCGTAAACGCGCCGCCCGGGGTCGGCGCAGTTTGCACGACCACCTGGTTCGCACCGCGAGTCATCAGGCCGTTGGCCGCTTCGTTGTAGTTCCAAACTTGTAAGCCGGTAAGATTCACCACACTGCCAAGGTCGAAGGTGATTTCCGCGGGAAGCGGGTCGGTGCCGCCGTTGAACGTGCCGTTCGACAACCACATCGTGCCTTCGGGGTTTGTCCCGTGCTGGCCATTCGAGAGGCCGGTTCCATTCACGCAGTTCACGGCATGGCGGAGGAATGTGCCCGAGGCCAACTGCGATGAGAAAGCCGCGACCGTGACCCCGCTCATCTCCGCTTGCGACGGCACCCCCGCCGCGACTTCGTTGCTAAAAGCGTAGTGGTGCCACGTCGCGTTCGCCGTGTCTTGAAAGTCGAAGGTCATATTCCCCGTGCCCGGCGCGACGTAGCGGTATTTCACCAGCAGACCATTGCCGGAGTTGGTGAGATTTTCGTCGACGAGATATCCGACCCCGGTATCGGCGGGTGTAATCCTGACCTGGCGTCCCGTGGGACCGCCGAATCCCGTCGCATAGAATGTGGCCACGTAAGTCTGGCCGGGGGTGAGTCCCGTCAGATCGAGCCGCGACGTCGCTCCGGTGTTGGTCGCGCCGTAAAAGAACTCCTCGCATAGCTGGCGGCTGCCGCTGCCCGCCGGAAGATTGTTCGCGCCTGCTCCGTTCCCGTTATTCGTGAAGGCGTTTGGAGCACCAGTCAGCGACCAACCGGTCCCTGATCGAATATTCGAACCGGGAGAATCGAACACCACGCCATTGATCGCGCTGTATGCGCCCGCGTGGTTGAGCCCGATTTTGTGCGTGTAGCTCTTGGTGTTGGAGATCTCGCTGTCGGCATCGCCGGTCCACGGCTTCACGAACCATTGCCCGCCGATCACCGTCGGCGGCCCCTCTGCGTAAAGGCTCGGATTTCCAAATTGCAAACCGGCCGCCCCGCTCTGCCACGTGGAATCATCGAATGCGGGGGTATTCCAATTCGCCGGAACACTTCCGCTCGTATTGTATTTCCACGTATCGTGGCGGTTGACGAACCGCGTCGTGAGCGGCGCCGGCGGGAGCGGGAAATTCGGTGTGCCCGGCGTGCCTCCAGCCTGAGCGCTGGAGATCCAGCTCGCGGCTTCCGCGGAGTTCGTGAATGGATCGCGTTTCGCCAACGTCACTCCCCCGCCGTCCGCAGCAACTGGCCAGTCTCCGCTGTCGCCGTAAGTGAGTTCGTCCATCGCGCGATCGTTGTTGTCGCGCAAGCGCAGCGTATCGCCGCTATTGCTCAAGGCTCCCGTGAACGGCCCCAATGCGCCCGGATACATCCCCGGGCTTTTCGCCACCACCACCGTGGCGCCTCCCGCGATCACGGTTCCATTGGGAAACTTGAAGTCGATGCCGCCGGAAATTCGCCATCCGGAGATATCGACGTTCACGCTCATCACGTTCGCCAATTCGACGAACTCGGCGGTCTCATTGGTTCCACCCGGGTTGTAGTGGATCTCGTTGAACGTTACGACCGCATCGTTCGGCGGCGCTGCAGGCGCGCGCAGCGCGCAGAAAAGCGCGCACATCAGGAGGGAGAGCTTTTTCAGCATAGGAAGATTTCGTCGAAGGCGGGAGTTTGCGGCGGCGGACTTAAGACCGCCGACAGCGCGTAACCAGCTGGGTTGCGCCGAACGAGGGAATCGTGGCAGTGGCGGTTCCAGCCTTTTGACGGTTCATATCTGGGTGGATGTCACGGAAGCGGACCATCTCCCGGACAGGGACTGCAATACGCGGGGAAGCGGTTTGCGCAAAGCCAATTTCGCCGAGTGGCACCAGCGGGACATGGGGCGATTGGCAAAAGAAGTTTTCCGATAGCGCAAGCAGCTCTGCTCCATCAAGCCCGCCCCGCGCGTCGAAGGCCCGCGCTCCTTTCCAATAGAAAATATGGCGGAGAGGGAGGGATTCGAACCCTCGATACGGTTTGACCCGTATGACGCTTTAGCAAAGCGTTGCTTTCGACCACTCAGCCACCTCTCCGGTTGCAAAGTCGAGCGCGGGATTAAATG
>CBHXZU010000062.1:0-13862 GCA_966125105.1 uncultured Prosthecobacter sp. | reverse complement strand
TTGGCGGAGTCACGCATGGCTGACGGGCACAGCGACGACGCCATGGAAATCCTGGAGCAAGCCGTGGATCTCGCTGAAGAAATTGCGCAGGAGCCCTCGGCGGCTGGTTCCGATTACGTGGATCTCAGCCTGCTTCACCGGCGCGCCGGCGTCCTTTCCGAAGGGCTATCCCGGATTTCCGCAGCACGAAAACATTATGAAAGCGCCAAGCGCTCGCTCATGAGTCTTCGCGAGAAAGAAGCACTTTCGCGAGAAGCGGTAAAGTTGCTGGCGGATATCGAATCGAGGTTGCGGCAGGCGGTTCAGTAAATGCAGCGTTCTCGAAGGCGAACGCGGGATGACAAATGCGTGCTTATTCAAGGAACGCGTTACGCTTGCGTGACGAACCCCTTTACAGCAATGTGACAACGGGTGCCTTGCTCGTGTAGCAGTGCGTGGACAAAGTCCTGTCGGTTTCATGACCAAAACACCAAGCAAGAAAGTCCTGGTCGCGGATGATGAGGCGGATGTCCTCAACCTGGTCTGCAACAATCTCAAGTCGGCGGGATTTACGCCACTCCAGGCGGAGGATGGACCGACCGCCCTCGAACAGGCCAAAGCGCAAATGCCAGCCTTGATCGTCCTGGACCTGATGTTGCCGGGAATGTCCGGGCTCGAAGTTTGCAAGGCGCTTAAGGCAGAGCCGGCGACGAAGAATATCCCCATCCTCATGCTCACGGCGAAGGCGGAGGAGGTTGACCGCATCCTGGGTTTTGAATTGGGCGCCGACGACTACATGACCAAGCCCTTCAGCCCGCGGGAACTCGTGCTGCGAGTGCAGAGCGTCCTTCGTCGCGCGACTTCGCAGCCGGAAAAGGCGGAAGTCTTGAAGCTCGGCGACATCCTCGTGGATCGCACTCGTCACGCAGTCAGTCTGCGGGGCAAAGAACTCGATCTCACGGCCACGGAGTTCAAGCTGCTCTCGACCTTGATCGAACGCCGCGGACGCGTGCAGAGTCGCGATGTGCTGCTGAATGACGTGTGGGGGTACGAGAGCGTGATCGATACCCGCACGGTGGACACTCACGTCCGTCGGCTCCGGGAGAAGCTCGGGAAGGCGGCGGACTGCATCGAAACCATTCGCGGCTTCGGCTATCGGATGGTGAATATCACGTAGCGCATTTATAGTTGCCACTGCATGGCGTGGTTTCTCGGTTTTCTCCTCCTTGGAACTTGGCTCACGTGGCTGATTCGTGAACGCGCTCAGCGCCGGCGGGCGCAACGACTCCAGGCAATCCTTGATGATCTTGCTCACGGCAAAGAGCCATTTAGTTTTGTCGCGGACGGGATGTTCGGCCGACTCGCGCAACGCGCCGAGCAGGTATCCGCCGAACAGGAACACCTTCGACGCCAACGGCAGCTGGCCGAGGCGAACTTGCAGATCATTCTCTCCTCAATGCAGGAGGGTGTAATGGTGGTGGATAGCCGGCGCTCGATCCGCCTCGTGAATCCATCGCTGCGAAAGATGTTCGCGCTTTCGTCGAACATCTTCGGGCATCCAGTTATCGAGACGCTAAAAGAGCCGATGGTGGACGAGATGATCACCACCGCGCTGGAAACCGGCCATACGCAGGAGCGCGAATTGGCGATCGGGCGAAAAGATTCCACGACGTTGATGGTGATCGTTTCACCGATGCGCGACGCTGCGGGCGAAGCTGGGGCGCTCGCGATGTTCCGCGATGTCACGCGCCTGACGCAACTCGAGCAAGTTCGCCGTGAGTTCGTCGCCAATGTCTCCCACGAGCTGCGCACGCCGCTGGCGATCTTCCAGGGCTACGTCGAGAACCTCGTGGATAATCCGGACATGGACCGGGAAGATCGTGTCTCCGTTTATCGCGTGCTGGAGAAGCATTCCCACCGGCTCAACGCCCTCGTCGAGGATCTGCTCATCCTCGCCCGCCTGGAAGCGCGGCGCGCGGAACTCGAGCGCGAGGCTGTCGACATTGGCGCCTTTCTTTCGGAAAGCGCCCGCGATTGGGCGGCTCGGACGGCGAAAAAGAGCATCTCACTCCGCTTGGATGTCGCTTCCGACCTGCCCGAAGTTCCGGCAGACCGCATGCGGCTCGATCAAGTGCTGAACAACCTGCTCGATAACGCCGTAAAGTATACGCCGTCGGGGAACGTAATCACCATGGGCGCGGCACGTCGCGGGGAGGATGTGGAGTTTTGGGTGAAGGATACGGGCACGGGAATTCTTTCCACAGACCTGCCGCACATTTTCGAGCGCTTCTATCGCGCCGACAAAGCGCGGAGCCGTGAACTCGGCGGAACGGGCCTCGGGCTGAGCATCGTGAAGCACATCGCCCAAGCGCACGGGGGCACCGTGGAGGCTGAGAGTTCATTTGGCCACGGCACGACGATCCGCGTGCGACTCCCCGTAAATCATATGGAATCTGCCGAGCCGGCAGAGGTTGCTTCTAACGCTGGCTGACCGTGGACGATTAGCATACAGAATCGCTATGCTGATCCCTCACCACGAACTCGTGACGACGCGCCGGGACTTCCTTACCCGGGCAGGCGGCGGCTTTGGCGCTCTTGCGCTTTGCTCCATGCTCCAGGGGAGTTCGTTGGGAGCCGCGATCGCGGCGGAGTCGAATCCGCTCGCGCCGAAGAAGCCGCATTTCGCGCCGAAAGCGAAGAGCGTGATCTTCCTCTTCATGGAAGGCGGCCCCTCGCACATCGATTCATTCGATCCCAAGCCAAAGCTCAACGAGCTCGCCGGGCAAAAGATCCCGGACAGCTTCGGCAAGGTCATTACGGCGATGGGCGAGTACAACTCTCCCCTGCTCGGCTCGAAGCGGACCTGGCAGCAACATGGTCAGGGCGGAATGTGGATTTCCGATTGGCTCCCACACATTGCGACCTGCGCCGATGATCTTGCGGTAATTCGCTCGTGCGTCGCGGACGGCATCAATCACTCGACCGGTGTGTGCCAGATGAATACCGGGAGCATCCTGGCGGGGCGTCCCTCGCTCGGCTCATGGGTGAGTTACGGCCTCGGCACGGAGAATCAAAACCTGCCGGCGTTTGTGGTAATGCAGGATAATCCGTCCTCCGTGATCAACGGCCCGCGCAACTGGGGCAGCGGCTTCATGCCCGCGGTCTACCAGGGCACGCGCATCGAGAGCGGATCCGAGCCGATTCAATTCCTAAACACGCCAGATGGCCTCGCCGACGCGCAGCAGCGCGCGAAGCTGGATTTCCTCAGCAAGATCAACGCGAACCACGCAGCGCAGCGCATGAACAGCGAGCTCGAGGCTCGCATCGCCAGCTACGAACTCGCATTCCGGATGCAAGCGGAGGCGCCGGACGCGGTGGATGTCAGCAAGGAGAGCGAATCGACCCGCGAGCTCTACGGGCTCGATCAAAAGGAGACTTCGAAGTTCGGCGGCATGTGCCTGCTCGCGCGCCGCCTCGTTGAGCGCGGGGTGCGTTTTGTGCAACTCTACAGCGGCGCAGGCAGCAAGTGGGATGCGCACGCGAAGATCGAAGAGAATCACTCCAAGCTCTTCCGTGAAACCGACAAGCCAGTAGCCGGCCTCATAAAGGACTTAAAGCAGCGCGGGCTCTTGCAGGATACGCTCGTCGTTTGGGGTGGCGAGTTTGGCCGGACGCCAATGAGCGAGAAGGGCGACGGACGCGACCACAACCCCACCGGTTTCACCATGTGGATGGCGGGTGGCGGCGTGAAGGGAGGACAAACCATCGGCACCACCGATGAACTCGGCCTCCGCGCCGTGGAAGACCGGCTGCACGTGCACGATCTGCACGCCACGATCCTGCATTTGCTCGGGATCGAGAACCTGAAGCTGACCTACAAATACAAAGGCCGGCCGGAGAATCCGACGCTTAACGAGGGCGAAGCCTATCGAAAGATCGCCGGGTAAACCAGTCTTCTCGGCGCCGAAGCCCCCAGGCTGCCGCTCTATCCGGGAAACGATGCCGCAGCTAAACGCGCGAAGCGCATTTGGACTGCTGCGATCATTCGCAGCTTTTTCGTGCAGCTATAGCCATTGCCAAAAATGGTTTCCAGATCAGCCGTGGGCTCCGCACCCGCAATCCCCCTCCGGCGGCCTGGAGACCGCCGCTCCTTGGCGCAAGCGCGCTTGCGGAAGCGGAAAATACTTTCGGAAGATGCTCTACCTGATGAAGACACGTGACGTCGCGTGCGCGCCCCGAAACAAGGCCCAAGCGATGCGCGATGGAGTTTGGCGCTCCCGGGAGCATGTTTGTTCGCCGCGGATGCAAGTCCCAGCGAAGCAGCAGGATGTTTGATCGGCGCGGAACGATGTCCTAGCGACACACGACACGTTTCCAGCGTCCCTTCACAATGTTCTAGCGTCGCGAACGCGATGCCAGGGGCCCCAGAACGCGATGCCAGGCAGTTTTTCACGCGTTTCCAGGTCCAGGAACGCGTTGCCAGGTTCCCGGAACGCGTTGCCAGCCTCCGGGAAACCATTTCCAACTCGAAGAAGGCGGTGCCAGGGTGCCCGAAAAGGTTTCCAGGTCTCGCGGAACGCAATTCGGGCCTCCCGGAACGATGTTCAGATTGCCCGAAACGCGATGCCAGGCGGCTCCGAACACGATGCCAGGTTACCGGAACACGATGCCAGGTGACGTGAAAAAAACCCACGAGACTTCGAACCACCGGGACAGCAGATGAAGAGATTCTCCCCGCGCTCCGAGACCTCTACTTCTTCACCCCGAACTCAATCCAAGGCAGCGCTGCCCACGCTTTCCATTGATCCTCAATCACCGCAGGCTCCGGTTCGCCGCCGTGCACGAATAGCGCGTAGCGCAACTGCAACGGCTTATCTTTTGAGATCGTAACTGCGCCTGGGAACGTCAGCGACGCCCCCATCCATCCGTCATTCCGACAATGAAACGGCACAGGGTGGTTCGGATTCTTCGGATGGTCAAAGAGCGCGATTCCTTCCGATGCATTGGTGGTAATCGGCCCGCTGTAATCCATCCACCGCGCCGGCTTGCGGAAGCAACCTTCCTCATTCACCCCGCCCTCGCTGTTGCGGATCTTTCCGCCGCCATCATTCACGCCGATCGTTTTCGCCATCCGCACACCGATTGGGCCAAACGCCGTCTGCCCCAGTTCCACATCGGTATCTTTTGCGCGGAGTTCGATATCGAGAAGCAGCAGCCATTCGCGATTGCCCAAAACGCGAGCGCCGAGGCGACGCCGATCCGTGATCACCGGCTGCCCGTCTTTGTTTAGCCACGCATTTTCCGTTTCGACGTATGCCAGCGACTCCCCATCCTCCAGCTTCAGCACGCGCAGATGCTCGATCTTCCCGCCGCGATCTTCCCAGAAGTTCACGCCGCCGACGAATTGGTGCGAAAACCACACCGAATTGTGGTGCGAGTGAGTCTCCGGATCCCGCGGATGCCCCATGCGCGTGAGGCTGCGTCCGCTCGGTCCATTGACTGGATACACGAACGGGCGCCGCTGATCCTTTGCGAAACAAAACCGCGCAAGCTCCTGCCCGTCGCGCTGCAGGCTCACTTCATCATGCGGTAGCGGCAGCGCCTGAACTCGGGGCACCGGCTGCGGATCGACGGCGAAGCCTGCATTGGCGAAACAAAGAACCCCGAGGAGAAGGCGAAAGCGTTGCATGTTCGAGTGGGAATCGAAACGTAGCGCTCCATCGCGCTGCCGCGAAGCCCGGATTCTATTGGAGCGATTGCAAATTGAAGCTCCCGGCTACGAGGGGTCGAACTCTCAACCACAAGCCAGCCCAAGCCGAAGCGAAGTGTGAGCGACGCCCGGGGTCAACTGGTCAAGCAGCCAGAGCCCCGAAGGCGACGACACAACGGCTAAGCCCGCCGACGCCGCGCCACGATCATCGGCACGCCAAGCAGCAGCAGCGCGATCGATCCCGGTTCGGGAACCGCCGCCGTCAACTGCAGATCGTTGCCGTCGCCGCCCGTGTAGGTCGCCTGGAACGTCGTCATGCCGATCGTTACAAACCCTCCTTCCGGCAGATTCGCGAATGTGTCGGTGATTGGATCAAAGGAGGTGTTCTGCAGCGCGATGAAGGGCGTGCCGTCGAGCAAGTGGATTGGTGATCCCAATTCAAATCCCTGGAAAACTGCGCCCGAAGCGATCGACACCCCATTGGCCGACATCTCGTC
The DNA here is from genome assembly GCA_966125105.1 of uncultured Prosthecobacter sp. Taxonomy (GTDB): domain Bacteria; phylum Verrucomicrobiota; class Verrucomicrobiia; order Chthoniobacterales; family Chthoniobacteraceae; genus SXWH01. The sequence continues at coordinate 7,676 of CBHXZU010000062.1, read as the reverse complement.
GCTGAGCAGCAACTCGCTGTTCAAATCGAAGCGGAAGACTCCATCTGAGGCGAAATTCAGCATGCTGAACGTGTTGAGTTTCCCCACTCCATTTCCCGCAGAAAGGACTGCATCGGCCGTGCCCGTCCCGTCACCCACGGTAATCGGGCCACTAATGATGCCGGCGGTGAATCCGTCTCCGGATCCCTGCAGCACCCCGCTGATCACCTGCGCCGCACCGCTCAACGAGCCATTCACTTGGATAACGCCTTCCTTGACCCGCGTCACTCCGGTCAACGTGTTGGCTGCGCTCAGAGACAACGTGCCCGGGCCCGTCTTAATGAAATCTGCCGACCCAGCGACGACGCCGCTCAGGATGGCATCAACGTCCGCGGTGCCATTGTTGACGTTCAAAGTGCGCGTGGTGCTGCCGAGCAAGATGCCGTTTCGGAAGTCGACCGTGGAATCCGAATACTTCGAGCTTAGTTGAAACACTGCATTTCCGGGCAGGAAGTTTGTTTGGTCCCACACCACGTTGGCCCCGACACCGCCAAGATTCACAACTCGCGTGCCGCCGAAAGCGCTGAATCCACCATCGCTCAGGATGCGGATCTGACCGGCGTTTGTGCCAAAGCTCGCGGTGTAGTCGGCCGACCCGAGTTCGAGAATGCCGTCTGCGAGCGTAAGCGACCCAGTCGGGTTTGCGAACGTCGTGGCCATTCGATAAACGCCGTCCAACACCGTCGGGCTGCCGGAAGTGGCGACCTGCATATTACCGACCAGCAAGCCCGGTCCCCCCTTGGTAAATGCGCCACCGGCCGCAATCGGCGCGCTGTAGATCAATGCGCCAGTGCCATATTGGTGAATCACCGTGTTCGCGACGCTTCCCGTCCCCGACGTCGTCTTGATCTCGAAATCCGACGCGCCGTCCATGAGCAGCGCGGTTCGCGTGAAGCTGAGCGCGCCATTCAAATCCAACGAGCCCGGGCCGGCGCTCGTGTCGATGCGAAGCGTATTTGTCTGAACGGCGCCAGCGCTCACCACGTCGCCAGAGACGTTAAAGTTCGTCGTTGTGGATGAACTCGTGGACGTCAGCGCGGTCAGCGTCGTTTGCGGCGCGATGAGCCCGCCAGCCACGGTGCCGAAGTAAGCGTGTCCATCGGCCGCAGTGACTGCCACACGAGCGACGGCTCCATTGCCAATAATCACGCCGCCTCCGAGCGTGGGCGAGCTTTGCACCGCGCCACCCTTCGTGAGATCCACGTGAATGGTATTGCCGGCATTCATCGTCCACGTGTTCCCCAAGGTCAGGGTCGTGCCAGCTCCGCCATTGTTATCGACGACGATCTTCGATGGAAGCGCTGCCGCCCCGGTAAAGTTTCCAAGCGTCTGCGCGGTGGTTCCGGTCGTGGCGCCCTTGACGATCAGAGTTCCGCCGAGCGTTACGGGAGAGAGCGCGTTGAGGACGGTTGTAGCGGCAGAGAAGTCGAGAAGTAGCGTGCCGTTCGTCACGTTCGTGATCCCCGAGTAAGTGTTCGCTCCGGTCAACGTCAGCGTCCCGGTGCCAGACTTCGTGAGTCCGCCAGTGCCGGAGATTTGCCCCGCATACGTAGTCGAGTCCGAGCGAAGGAACGTGACGTTTGCGTCGTTCGCGATGTTTCCCGCCACGCTTCCCGTCGTTCCGCCAAGTCCGACCTGCAATACGCCGGCGCTTACAATAGTTCCCCCGGTGTGCGCGGCATTGCCAACGATCGTCATGCGCCCCGCGCCAGTCTTGGTGAGTGAAAAGGCGCCACCATTCTCGGTGACGTTGCCAAGGATCACATTCCCGGTCGCCGTCCCGGAGTTCACCGTGGCATTCGCGGTCAGCGTCGTATTGCCAAATTGAACCGCGTAATTGTTTGCGGAGGTGACCGTGAGTGGATCCGCGCCCAAGGTGAGATTCCCCATCACGAGAATCTTGTTACTGCCGGTGCCGCCGCCGCGGTCGACCGTAATCGTGACGGGACCGGAGTATGCCAGGTCATTGCCGTAAACCAGTCGCTGCTGCGAACTATCGCTGGTGCCCGTGGCGCGCAGGTTCAGCGTCGTTCCGGTGGCCATGGATACCAAGCCGGTTCCCAAGCCATTCCGCACGTTCGTTGCGCCAGCAACAACGGCTGTCGCATCGCTCGCAGTAAGCGCGCCGCTATTGATCGTGACGCCGCCGCTGAATTGGCTGGCGCCGGAGAGGGTCAGTGTTCCCGCGCCTACTTTCACGAGAGTGCCTGTCCCGTTGATCGCGCCCGCGTAGGTCGAATTGAGGCCGTTTGTGCCGACCGTGAGTGCCACCGGAGCGCCCGCAGTGTCGTTCAAGCTGAAGTTTGCAGCCGCCACCGTCCCGGTGAGCGACAACAGCGAAACCGCATTGATTCCGGGGCTAAAGCGGAGGCCGTTCACTGCGGAATTGACCGTGAGCGGACTGAATTGGAGCGCCAGCGCGTTTCCGATTTGCAAAGCGCCATTGCTGACGAGCGTGTTGCCGGTGTGCGTGTTGGCGCCGTTGAAGGTCCAAACACCGGGATCGTTGTTACTGCGGGTGATGTTCGCGTCACCGCTGATGACGCCATTGACAGTGCCGCTGCCTTGGAAAACGAGGCCGTTCGCCGCGGTGCCGCTGGTGATCATGTTGCCGTTGATGGTGAGTGTGCCGCTCCCCGCCACGACACGAGTGATCGCGCTCGTATTGACGTTGATATCTCCCACCCAAACGTTGTCTCCATTTACGCCGCGCAATGCGCCCTGCTGGGTCGCCACCCCCTCGCCCGCGATCGAAAGTGTCTTGCCCGCGATCGTCACGCCGCCGTCGAGAGTGAGCGTGGCGCCGGCCGCAACGGACACCGCCGTGTTATTCCCCAGCGCGCCGTTGTTGCGCGCGATGAGCATGCCACCACTCACGGTGACCGGCCCGTTGAAGATGTTCGCCCCGCTGAGCGCCAAGCTCCCTGTGCCGAGCTTGGTGATTCCTGCGGTTCCTCCCGACTCGGCGATGATGCCCGCGACTTCGAGCGTTCCCGCCGTGACCGTGATGTTCCGCGTCCCGGTCATCGCAACGACGCCGGTGCCCAGATTCAAATCGCATGGCCCAGCGAAGGAGAAATCGCCCGTCCACAATTGCGTATATTGGTTCGTGAGCGTGACGGGAATGAAGCTCGAGTTCGCAAGCGTCGCGCCCGCATTGATCTGCACGACATTGTTTGTCGCGCCAAACGCGTTCGCACTGCCGACATCTACTGTCCCGGCATTGATCGTAACGCCGCCCGAGAACGAATTATTGCCGACCAGCGTGAGCGTGCCCTCTCCATCCTTCACGATGCCGATCTTGCCGCCGGCGATCCCATCCCCGATTTCGCCGGCCATGCGGACATTTCCGGAAACCGTGACCGTCTGTGTGCCGGAGGTCGCTCCGGACGCGACGAGACCATTCATGATGAGCGATCCCACTGCCGCGTTCGAAATATTTAGGTCGCCCACCGTGGTAATCGGCGCGATGATCACATCGCCCACACTCGTGGCGGTTTGATTTAATTGCGCCGGAGCCGCTCCATTATTGAACACGAGGCTGCCAGAAAGCCCCGGCTGAAGCGTGAACTGGTTCGACGTGAGGAAATCGCCGACGTTTAGAATGCCGACCGTGATCTCCGTGTTCAGATCGATGAATTGGTTCTCGAAGAGGTCGCTCGTGATGTTGGCCACATCTCCGACGGCGTTTGGAAATCCGGGAGTCACCCAGTTCAACTCGCCATTCGCGTTATTCCACGCGAACGTGCCGGGACCCATCTGCGCCCAGTCATAAGTCGCGGCGCGAAGTGAGAGCGTTCCGGCCACCGTCGCGGCGACGGCGAGCGCGACGCGACTGGTGGTCATTTTGCGGGACGCGGAGACGAGACGACGAGACGACGGAACAATGTGACGGGCAGACATTGGAGAGATGTAGATGGAGCACGGCCAGGGAACCGCGCTACGAAAGGTATGGAGAACCGCGATGGTGGCAAGAGGTTGCAGAAATCTTGCGAGAATGACAGGCCGCGCCATCCGGTTGCATTCTCTGCGCCATCCCCTACTCTGCCGCACAACGATGTCCTGCTCGAAGATCGACCCGGCGCTGCACCAGGCCCGCAAGCCTGAATGGATCAAGGTTCGCCTGCCGAATAATCCCGTTTTCTTTTCTACCAAGGCGCTCATTTCTGACCTGAAGCTGCACACCGTTTGCGAAAGCGCGCAGTGCCCAAATCGTTGGGAATGCTGGAGCAGCGGGACGGCGACTTTCATGATCGCGGGGGACCGTTGCACCCGCGCGTGCGGATTTTGCGCGGTCACGACCGCAAAGCCATTTGCGCTCGAGGCTGATGAACCGCAGCGCGTGGCGGAGGCGATCAAGCGCATGCGCCTCAAGCACGTCGTCATCACCGCGGTGGCACGTGACGACCTGAAAGACGGTGGCGCGATGCATTTCGCGAAGACGATCGAGGCGGCGCGGGAGGCGATGCCGGAACTTGTCATTGAAGTCCTGACTCCGGATTTCCACGCCAAGGATGAGTGCCTTCAGCTCGTTGTGAATGCCCGTCCGCACATCTTTAACCACAACCTCGAGACGGTGGAGCGACTCACGCCGCTCGTGCGGTCACGCGCGAAGTACCGCGTTTCGCTCCAGGTGTTGCGGCGGATGAAAGAGATCGAGCCGAAGATCGTGACCAAGAGCGGGCTGATGCTCGGCTTGGGCGAAAAGGAGGAGGAGCTCTTCCAGGCCATGGACGATTTGCGCGAAGCTGGTGTCCAGGTTCTCACGCTCGGACAATACCTGCGGCCCAGCGCGCAGCACTTGCCGGTGGTCGAGTATATCCATCCCGACTCGTTCAAGCTCTACGAGCGCATCGCTTACGAGAAAGGCTTCGAGTTCGTGGCCAGCGGTCCGCTGGTGCGCTCGTCATATCACGCGGCGGATTACGATCCGCGGAAGCGTCACGGATTGTAGTTGGCGATTGCGCTCTCTAACTCGCTCGCCGCGGTCGGTGCGCGGGGTGGGAAGAAGTGGATTCGGCGTGCTGGGCGAGGCGTCTTTGCAGCGCTTCGATCCGCCCGGAGATTTCGTTGAGCTTCCGGAATGCCTGCTCGGATGCAGCTTTCAGTTTCTGAACTTCCCCGCTCATGTCGTCTTTGCGCGGCATATTAGCGGGGAGAGCCGTTCGGCTTTTTGGGAAACATGCGGCGCCATTCCGATTCAGGGGTTAGCCCTCGGCTGGTGCCTTGCAGGCCGGATGCGGGTTGCAACGTGCCTTGCTGCAATCCTGTTCCCGTCTGGAGGCTCGCGTCTGGCCGCGTCGGGGCCGTCGTGGTGGAGTTGTTCGGGCGCGAAGGTTCCACGTTTTCCTCGCGGTCCAGGCGCGGTGGGTTCACCAATTGATTGAGTTCGCGGTAATGGCCTCCTACGCGGTTCAGAGCCTCATCGAGCGTCGGCGCTTTATTTGCCGGCTCCGCACCGCTGGTCGGGGCGACGTGGCTGACGACAAAACCCAACGCGGCCAACAGGATAATAGAAGATTTCATAAAAGGGATGATACGGATGTTCAGACGGAATCGTGTTTCGACGAGTTCCTACGCGTTCGTTTGGGTGTGGATACCCTGAGCGCTTGGCTCTGGGCATCGGCGCCGGCACGCGCGAGACGTCGTTGAAATGGGTGCGGAGTTTGAGTGAACGAGACGGGAAATGAGTGTTTCATGCGTCGCTGGGTTGTTCGTTCTGAGCTGCACCCGGATGGCGTGCGCTCGGTGTTATGGGGCACGTTATGCAAAAGTTTATCAAGCGCCAGTGACTTGGCGTAAAGATACGGTAAAGACGGATGAATTCTCCGTATTCGCTCGCCTTTACGCCCTTTCGACAGGTGGGCAAAATCATCTCCACGGGGAACATGCCCGACAGGCGAGGCAGGAAATCCTCCTGTGATTGACGTTTGTCGAAAACCCCGCCATTCGTGCGGGCGACGGGACTGTAGCTCAACGGTCAGAGCAGGCCACTCATAATGGCTTGGTTCCGGGTTCGAATCCCGGCGGTCCCACTTCCGCCAACGCCCGAGAGGTTTATACGGTTCGGTGACGTTCTGGGGTAAAGTCGTCCACTTGAAGTGCCACGCGCGAAACACTCAGAAGAACCATATGAAAGCCTTCATCTTACTTGGATGCGCGTGTTTCGCGATGGTCTTCAGCGGGTGTTATTCGTCAGTGGCTGTTGTGGACCGTCCCGGATATTACCGCACCGGATATCATCGCTCCGGTTACTACGCGACATCCCGGCCATACTACTATTCACGCAGCCGGCCCTATTACTACGGACGCACTTACGGCAGAACCTACTATCGGGACGGCTACTATGGCGGCCGCGGCTACTACGGCGATCGCGCGTACTACGGTGGCTATCCGCGCCGTTCGGCGACGGTGGTGATCCGCTAGGCTGCGTCACGTCGGGTCCGGAGCACCGGCTACGATCGATTCAGTAGCATGCGACGGATTAAACGAACGAGACGGACCGAGAATGTCGTCGCCAGCAGTGGTGGCGCGCGGTTGATGCGGCACATGCGCGGGCAACAGAGCAGGATGTTGCAGCATGTGCCGACGTCATTGCGGCAGTTGACGACGCGTCAGACGTTGCCGGTCTAAAACGACTTAACAATCCGCGGTGCGCGTCTGCGAGAGGAGCATGGGCCTCTGGCCCGTAACGGAAGACTCCCGCACGCACTGTGCGCGTTGTTCCAGGAGTACTCCTGAAAGATGCAGGCTTTAGCGAACGCTGTCGCAGAGCCAACGAAAGTTCCCGGCTACTGGCTCTACCCAATTTGCCACAGCCCCACGTACGGGCCGGAGGCCCATGCTCCCTTACTTTTTGCCCCAGTGCTTAAGAAGCGTGTCAGCCATGACGGACGGGGTTGGCGCGACGGCGATGCCGGCGTCTTTGAGCGCGGCGATCTTGGCGGCAGCGGTGCCTTTTCCTCCGCTCACGATCGCGCCGGCGTGGCCCATGCGGCGTCCTGGAGGCGCGCTGGCTCCCGCGATGAAGGCGGCGATGGGCTTTTTGCAGTTCGCCTTCGCCCATGCAGCCGCTTCCTCTTCGGCCTCGCCGCCGATTTCGCCGATCATGATGATCGCTTCCGTTTCCGGATCCTCGTTGAACATCTTCAGCACGTCGGTGTGGCTGGTGCCGTTCACGGGGTCGCCGCCGATGCCGACGCAGGTGCTTTGGCCAAAGCCACGCGAGGTGAGCTGCCACACGGCTTCGTAGGTTAACGTGCCGCTGCGCGAGACCACGCCGACGTTCCCACGCTTGTGAATGTAGCCGGGGGCAATGCCGATGCGGCACCCGCCACTGGAGTCAGGTCCGGTGCCAGGAGTGACCAAGCCAGGGCAGTTCGGGCCGATGAGGCGGGTTTTGCTGCCGCGCATCACGCTCTTCACCTTCACCATGTCATTCACCGGGATGCCCTCGGTGATCGCGACGACGAGATCCAGGCCGGCGTCGACGCCCTCTAGAATGGCGTCGGCCGCGAATGGCGGCGGGACGAAGATCACGCTGACCGTGGCGCCCGTCTGCTTCGCGGCTTCCGACACCGAGTCAAACACCGGCACCTTGTGCGGTGCGTAGCCTTCGAACACAACGTGCTCGAGAA
>CBHXZU010000061.1:0-13921 GCA_966125105.1 uncultured Prosthecobacter sp. | reverse complement strand
CGATGCACCCCATCGTTCTCATGGCACTCCCCCTGGTCGCTCCAATCGAGAATGTAGACGCCGCCATCCGGTCCGTAGGTGAGTTCGACCCCGCGGAACCATGGATCTTCGAATTGGAACAAGTCGCCGTCGTGCTTTGCCGTGTAGCCGGAGCCTTTGCGCTCGAGGCGCTCCACGTTGAGGCGATGTCCATGGAGGTTGATGGTAAAAAGTTTCCCGCGGTATTCCTCGGGCCAGTTCTCACCCAGGTAGATCATGCAACCGCTGTGAGCATGCCCGCCGCCGAGTTCGTTCGCCTTGCCGTCGCGTGATTCGGTCCAGCTCTTCGAAGTGTCGAAGTGGTAGTGATCCGCGGTTTGCGGGAGGAGTTGATAGATGTGCGGGTTGAGGTCCTCGCCATACATCCGCTCGTAATGGGCGCCGGGGATGATGTGGTAGAGGTGGCCGATCACCGTGTTGATGAAGAAACCTTCGCCTTCGGCGTTCCAATCGTGGCCCCATGGATTCGTCCCGCCCCAGCAGACGACCTCGAAGAATTTGCGGGCAGGGTGAAAGCGCCAGATGCAGCAGTTGAGCTTCACGCGTTCGGAATCCGGCGCGCCGGGCCGACCGACGTTGCTCGTGGCCTGGATGCCGTGGCGCCCGTAGAGCCAGCCATCGGGACCCCACTTGAGGCCGTTCACGAAATTATGCCGGATGCTCCAGGCATCGAAGCCATCGAGCAGGACTTCCGGTTCCCCGTCCGGTTTATCATCCCCGTTTTTGTCCGGGATGAAGAGAAGATGCGGCGCCGCGGTGGCGTAGACGCCGCCATAGCCGAGTTCGATGCTGGTGAGGTTCGTCAGGTTATCGGCGAAGACCGTCCGTTTGTCGTGGCGGCCGTCGTTATCTGTATCCTCGAAGATCAGGATGCGATCGCGCAGGCTGTGATCGAACGTCTTTGCACTTTCCGCATACGTATAATTCTCCGCTACCCACAGACGGCCTCGCGAGTCCCATGCGCACGCGATCGGGTTTTGCACATCGGGCTCAGCGGCAAAGAGCGTGGCTTTGAATCCCGGCGGCAGCTTGATTGATTTCGCGGCCTCCTCTCCTGTCATCGGCGGCTTGGCGTCCTTGTCATTGCCGGAGTTGTAGGGTGGAGGGAACTCGGCGGCGTGAACTTCGGCGATCGCGCACAGTGTGAGGGTGATCAGGAAGCGCATGAGAGATCGATGATCGTGCTGCGGGCGAGAGACGCGTCAAGCGTCCGCGCGAAGCGCGCGCCTGCCGGATGTCGCCGTGGGGGCGTCTTCCCGGTTCCGCGTGGCGATTATCGCGTCTCACAACGTGGGCGCGCGCGCGTCTGCAGGGCCCTGCCAGTTTGGGGCGGAAGCTTCGCAAATCGCATGTGCGCAAAACGGATTAGCTTCGCCTCAGGGCGGATGCTTAGTTCGAAAAAAGATATCCTAGGCTTTCGCAAATCCGCGCAAAAAGCGTTGATATTATAGTTAACCGGGAGTTCAATCCATCCGGCGAGTCGGTTCGTTCGAGCGATTCGCTGCTCTCTCCCAGGACACTTCGTCCGCACAACTATAATCCTGTAACCCAGGCCGAAGTTTATGCACTCCCAGCGCACCAAGAAGCCGTCGCTTCCACTTGCCCGTTCGCTTTCGCGGTTCAGATCCTGGATGGGGATCGCCGCCGCATTGGGATTGGCGAATACTCAATCCGCCAAGGCGCAGGTCACGCAATACACCGTTGGATTCGGGACCGGTTCCTTGGAGACGTTACCGGCGGGCGATCTCACGCTTACCGGCAGCCGGCTCTCCATCACTCCGTCCATTGGCACGGGGCTCGTAAAGACCCCAGGCATAGCGGGTCGCTGGATCAATACGGGGTTCACCACCATCAATGCGACCTTTACGACGCCGTGGTTTACCTCGCCCACTCTTGCGACGCGCACGGACCTGATCATCGATTTCCCAAATGCATCGGGCATCAATACGGCCACGGGTTTGCCGGGAATTGGCGGGGCGGGTGGGGTTCCGGCAGGAGTCGGATTGGCCGCCGCAACGGCATTTATCGATCGATGGGCAGTAATCTACAACGGATTGCTGAACATCAATCTGCCCGGTGATTACACCTTCCACCTGCCGGGTGATGACGGCACGGCGCTATTCATCGACGGCATACAGATCATTTCCAATGAAACGGCGACTGATGGCACTATCGGCCACGGTCTGCCCGGGCCGGCGCCCACTTCTTCGATTGTCGCCCTTTCGAGCGGCCTGCACCAAGTGACGATCAAGGGCACAAATGGCGGCACCGGAGCAGGCTTGCAGTTTGCCTACCAGGGGCCGGATCAACCGAACTTCCCGAACGCGCTGAATCCGATCACGAATATGAACGAGGTCGGCGTGACCGCGCTCTCGAACGTGACCGGCGGCCTTTCGCGAAGCTTTGCGAACAACATCATCGTACCGGATCAACCTGCGGCAACGAGCACAATTTTGGAAACGAGCGGGTTCGATGCGACGAGTACCGGTTCGATCAGCGTCGGGCAGAATGCGAACCTGATCTTCGCGAGCGCGACGAGTCACGCGTTCACGGCCACGGGTCCGGTTACTCTTGGCGAAGGCGCCGCGGTAAGTTCTTCGGGCGTTCCCGGAACGATCTTTCCGATATCGACCGTATTGACTCCGGCGAATGTGCGCCTGGACGGCCCGATTGTATTGCTTGGAAATGCGAGTCTCAACGCAACTGGCGGTCCGCCCGCCACGCCGGCGAATGGTCCGGCGACAGCTTCGCCGGGGTTGCTGACGGTGAATGGAGCGATCACGGATGGCGCGGGAAGTTTTGGCCTCACCATGAATGCCGCCTCGGGAGTCGGCGGAGGAACGGTGGTGCTCGGAGGAACGCAGCCGAACACGTTCGACGGAACGTTCACCGTGAACCAGGGGATGCTCATCCTGAACAAGCCGGCGGGTGTGAACGCAGTTGGCGCGGGCGGCTTGAGGATTGATGCGAGCGTCCTTGGTCCTGTGCCAGGAGCCACCGCGGGGGTGGACGTTGCGGTGGTTCGCCTAATGGCGAACGAGCAACTCCCGGACAGCGCTCCGCTCTTCGTGAGTTCCCATGTGACTTCGAGCTACGGAGTCACTTTTGATCTGAATGGCTTCACGGAAACGGTGGCCAGCCTGAGCCTGACCGGCGGGACCGGCAACATGGGTCGGATCGTCACAGGGCCAACCGGACGGCTCGTGGTGAATGGGGACATCTTCATGTCCAATATGCGCAACGCGACGGGGAACACCGGTCGCGAAGCAGTCATCACCGGCGTGGGCTCTGCCGGCAGCGCGGCAAACCTATTTCAACCGGGCACCGGGACGCTGGATCTCGGCGGAGCGACACGGACGGTCTCCGTGGAGACGGCAGTCACGCAAGCGAACACGGACGCGACCATCGAGACCGTGATCGTGAATGGCGGGATCACCAAGCTCGGCTCGCAGCGACTGGTCTTGAATGGCAGCGATCCGGCGAATGGAAGGAACAGCACGTTCGCGGGTGGCGTGACGGTTGAGGACGGCATCCTGCGTGGCGGCGGTATGGGAGCCTTTACAGATACCGCTTTCGGCACGGGCACGCTGACGATCAACAAGGGACTAACGACCGCGGCTTTTGGCGTCGCAGCGGGCCTGGCGACAGTCGAACTCCGGAACAACGGCGCGGGCGTGAACACGCTGCAAGGCGGCACGCTGGGCGGCGTTTCCATCGGGCAGGCGGTCGCCAATACCGTTACCTACGGAAACAACGTGACGATCGGACCGCTCGTTCCGGAGGCCGGTTTCGATGTGAATAATTACCTGCAACTGCAGGGCGGCGCGACGCTGACCGGCAGTGGCGCGACTTTGGCCCTCGGCACGCTCACAACGCCTGGTCCCGTGCAGGTCGACGTGACGGGCGGAAACAACTACGCGCTACGTTTCAATGGGCTCGCGCTCGGTGGCGCGCTCACGATCAAGCCGACGACGGCCAATCTGCAGATCAACAATCTCAGCACAGCCGGAAGCAACAGCATCATCTCGGCCGCGGGAACAACCGGGACGTTGATCATCGGCGGCAACGGCACGGGATTTACTGGAACGATCAATCTGGCGAATGGTGGCAGCTTGCGCCTCGCCCCGGCGGTCGGCGTGGCCAACAACCAACTCGGCGGCGCGACCCTTACCATCGCGCCAACGACGCTCGGCATTTCGCCAACGGTCGAGGGCGGGACGATTTCCGGAGCGGGCGCGATCCAGGGCGGACTGACGGCGAAGTTTTACCAGACGAATACGGCGGGCAGCCTGAACGCCTACAACGTCTACAACATGGTGCCGAGCGGCACGAAGACGATCGCGCTCTTGTCCGACCTCGCGACGACCGATCGTCCGCCGACCGTCACGGGAACCAGTTTCACGAACGACGTGATGGTGGCGAGCGGTCTCCTGAACATTACGACGGCGGGGAACTACGTTTTCCAAACGGCCGTGGATGACCAGTCACAGTTGGTCATCGATGGCATTCCGATCGTTTCGGTGAACAGCGGTGGCGGCGGCACGCCGGCGATTCATTCGCCGGTGAGCGCGTCCATTTCACTGAGCGCCGGGTTTCACTCGATCATTTTCAAATACTCGAACCAGGGCAGTGGCGGCGGATATAGCGTCTCCTACAGCGGCGCAGATTCCGGCGGTGTCATGCGCCCGATTCCCTCCTCTGCGCTCTATCGCGCGACTACGTTCGCGAATGTCGCCAACACTGGCCTGAACCAGACGATCGGCGCGACGGCGTTCACAATCGATGGCGGCGGCACGGACTTGGATGGCGGTATTAACGACCTTACATTCACCGGCGCGGGAACGCTCAACGTGACGAATGGCGGCGCCAGTGCGGCCGCCCCGAACGGGAGCGGAGTGATCACCGTAAGCGGAACAACCTCGGTCGGAGCAAACTCCGTAACCTTGGCTCCGAATGGCGCAACGCTGGGCTTGCTTGGGGATGTCAGCGGTTCCGGAACGATCACCAAGACTGGCAACGGCCTACTGGTTCTCGCCGGCCCGAAAACGTTCTCCGGCGCGCTGACCATTAGCACAGGCGGCGGCGTCCAGGTTACCGATCCGCAATCGCTGGGCACTTCGGCGGGAGGACCCACGGTGGCGAGCGGTGGTGTGCTGGATCTCAATGGCGTGGTGCTCAGCGGAGAGCCGCTCACCTTGAGCGGCACGGGCATTGCGAATGTGACACCCGGAGCGCTGTGGAATAGTGCTGCGACCGCGGCGGGCTCCACTGGCACTGTCACCTACGGCGCGGCCACGACGATTGGCGGCTTTGGGGACATTACATTGTCGGGGACGCAGTCGGGAAACTTTGCGCTGACCAAGATCGGCCCGAATACCCTGACGCTTGGCGGCATCAGCACGAATACGGCGGCTTACACCGTGTCCACCGGCGTTCTAAAAGTCGGGCACGTGAACGCGCTCGGCACAGCGGCCGGAACCACGACCGTGAGCGCCGGCGCGGTGCTCGACCTGGCGGGCTTCTCCACTTCCGAGCCGCTGAACCTCAACGGCGCGGGCCTGACGAACTTCGGCGCAAACAACACCTTCGGCTCGCTAATTAATACGGGTGGTTCCGTGACTCACACCGGCGGCATCACACTGGCTGGAGCCACGACGATCAGCAATGGCAGCCTCGCCAGCGGCGGCGATATCACGATCGCGGCCACGATCGCGGGCACGCAGAACCTGATCAAGAGCGGCGGAAATACCGTGACGCTCACCGCAGCGAGCACGGCGCCGAATGCGATGATCGTGAATTATGGGAACCTCGTGCTGAGCGGCGCCGGGACGATGACCGGCGGCAACTGGACGATCAACCCGACGGCAAACGTCACGTTGGACAACAACGTCGCAGGGAGTCTCAGCAATCGCATGGGAGCCCGCGCGGTAAATATCGTGGGCGGCAATTTAACGATCATCGGCAACGCCGCCGCTGCGACCACCGAGGCACTCGGGGCGAATTCCATCACGGTAAACTCCGGAAACGTCGTGATCACGCTCGCTGCTTCCGGGACCGGCGCAGTGGCACTCAGTTCAACGTCGCAACTCGTCCGCACTGCTAACGGCACGGCTCTTTTCCGCGGAACGAATCTTGGAAGCACGCCCGGAGCCGGGGTTGCGACACTCACCGTGGGCAGCGTGCCGATCATCGGCCAGCAAGGTACAGCGGGAACGAAGAATCGGGGCATTCTCCCGTGGGCGATGGCGGACCAGTCTTCGACCGGAAGCGGCACCAGCTTTGCCGGCTATGCAGGAACGGTCGGCGTGCAGGTCCTGAACCTGGCGACCGAGTATGACGTCGATGCCGTCACAGGGCCGAACAACATCCTGCTCACGGGAGCGCTGTTCGCATCGCCGGCGGGAAACACCCTGGTCAACTCGGTCACCATGATGGGCGGGAACCTCACGCTCGCGCCGGGCGACACCTGGCAGCTGGATAGCGGCGGCATTCTCGCGAGTGCCAGCGGGGTGATCAGCGGCGGCGCGCTCAACTCCGCAATCGCGCAGAGCAACAATCTTCGCGAGTACGTCGTGATGACGCCGGGTGCCGGCACGAACCTCGTCATCGGTGCGCCGATGACGTCGGCGATCCCGGGCCTGAACATTCTCGGGGCCAACGTGAATCCGAATGTGATCAGCCGCCTCGGCCTCACGAAGGCTGGCAATGGCACACTCGTCCTTGCGGCGCAGAACAGCTTCGTCGGGACGACTCGATTGAACGCAGGGACCACGGTGCTGGCGGGCGGGGAGAACACCATCATGTTTCCGGTCGCTTCCGCTCCGGTGCTGGGTGCGACGGTTTCCACTCTAAACTCGCAAAACCTCGTGGTGAATGCGGGGGCGACGTTGGATCTCAACGGCAACAAGCAACGCTTCGGCGGATTCGCTTCAAACTTTGCCGCCGGCAGCAGCGCGCTGCCTGGGCAGGGAGGCGTTATCACCAACAACTCCACGACCTCCGACGCGACGATCTACTTCTCGCAGGGCGCGACGTTTGTCGTCCCGACGAGCATCAATGCGGGGTCGGTCGCGGGAGCGAAGGCTTTGAATGTGGTGCGTGAGGGCGGCTTCACCGTGACTCTGACCGCGCCGCATACCTATACTGGCACGACGACGCTCAGCGGTGGCGTGACCGTCTTGCAGGATGGCGCGACGCTCAGCGGGACATCGGCCATTACGATCAACCGTGCTTCGTTGCGCATCGATGATTCCCAGTCGATCCGGACGCTCAACCGCATCCCGGCGACGACGCCGATCACGCTGAACGGTGGCGCGCTCACCATTATCGGGCGCGGCGGCGGGACGCAGAATTCCTACGCGTTTGGGACAGTTACGGTCGGCGCAGGCGCCGGATTGATCCAGGCAGATATGCCGGCGAACACGAATGCGAACAGCGCAGGCAGCCTTCAGCTCACCCTCGGCAACCTCGCGCGCAGCGGACCGGGCTCGCAGGTGCATTTCGACGTCATCATCCGCAACAACCAAAGCGCGGGCGACAATCCGAGGTTCTTCATCAACCAACTGAACGGCGGCGCGCTGCCTTCGCTCGGCACGATGCTGCCGGCGTGGATCACGATCCGCGGGTTCAATCCGGCGAGTCTCGCGGGCGGGACAGGCGGCGTGAGCAATATTTCCCAGCACACCACGGACTTCGCGCAATACGATCCCTCCACCGGATTGCGCCCGGTATTTTACAGCACGGTTTTTGCGCCCGGAAGAAATGTGAGCACGGGGGCGAACAACACGGCAATTCCCGTCGGCGGCGCAGTGATCAACTCCATGCGCATCGAGGGCGCGTCGACGCTCCTCTTTGGCAATGCCGGCTACGATACCCTGAACCTGCAGAGCGGCGGTCTGATGGCGGCGTATAACAATAACGCCAACAGCAAGACCATCGGGATCGTGGCCAACGCCGGCAACATTACCGCGGGAGGTGTGAATCCTGGCGCGCCGCAGGAGCTGTTCGTCTACAGCGCGACGCAGACCTTCAACGTCAATGCGCGCATCATCAACAATCCCACCGATGGCAGCGTGGTCAGCCCGGTGTTCAGCGGGAATAGCCTGACCAGCAATATTGTGCTCACGGGTTCGAACACCTACACGGGCACGACCTACGTCAATGGGGTCAACCTCACGCTCAATAACACCGTGGGCGGGCTGGCAATTCCCGGTAACCTGATCGTCAGCGGTGGAACTTCCTCCGGCACCGATTCGCAGAACCCGGCGAATCAAACGGTGACGCTCAACCAATCGAACCAGATCTCTGCGACTGCGACGGTGACGCTGAACGGCGGCACGGCGCTGAACCTCAACAACAACTCAAACGCGCTGGCTGGGCTCGTGCTCAACGCCGACGGCGGCAGCTTCAATAATCAAGGACCGGGTGTCTCGACCGGCACCGGAATCCTCACGCTGAATGGTGGTGTGACGGTCACGTTGGGGAATGCGACGACAATCCCATATCTGCAGGGAAGCCTGCTGCTCCCGGTCGGGCCGCACACGTTTAACGTGGGAACCTTCGCGGCCGCGCCCGGACAAGTTGGGCTCGCGCTGAACGCTGCATTGAGTGGAAGCGGCACGATCGAAAAGACCGGCGCGGGCATTCTCGGCATTGGGGGCGTGAGCACTGCTTATACGGGAACGATCAATGTGAATGCGGGCGCGGTGCAGTTTACCTCGATGAATGCGAGCCTCGGCGGGGCTTCGCTGAATCTCGCCGCAGGGATGATCCTGAATGCGGCGGGATTTACGGGCACTGTCGGCTCGCTGTCGGGCATGGGAACGTTGACGTCCACGTTCGCCGGGAATGCCTCGGCTGGCGGGCGAGTGAACATCGGCTCCGATAATGCAGATTCGAGTTTTGCGGGGCTGGTTACGGGCGTCGTTTCGATCGGCAAGACAGGGGCCGGCACCTTCGCGCTCACCAATGTCGCGAACGACTATAGCGGCGGCACTTCTGTAAATGGCGGCACGTTCCGTCTCGCCGGCGCAGGGCTGAAGACCACGGGGCAAGGCGGCGTAACGGTAAACTCTGGTGGAACGCTGACCGGTTCCGGTCTGATCCAGGGAAACATCCAGTTCAATCCGGGTTCGACCGCAAACTTCGCGCTCGGCGCTCCGGGCGCGGTGGCGCCCATTGTCGGCAATTCGGGAGTGAGCAGTCTCGGCCCGGTGACGCTCAACTTCACTGGGGCGGTAACCGCGGGAGTTTACCCGCTCGTCGAGTACGCGGCTAATCCAATCACCGCAGGCCAAATGGCGGGCTTCAAGATCGGGACGGTTCCGAACGGCGCGCTGCTCTACGGTTTGGTGAACAATCCCACGAATCTATCGATCGATCTCAGCGTGGAAACTGCGAAGCCGTCGCAGACCTGGACGGGCGCGACGAATGGCACATGGGACACGACGACCAACAACTGGGGCGGCACCTACACGCAGGGGAACCAGGTCAGCTTCACCGACGCCGCGGCCAATCGAGTAATCACCGGCGGCGCGGTAACACCGCAGGCGATCACCGTCACGAATACGCTAACGAGCAACTTCGTTCCGAAAGATTACTCCATCTCGAACCCGATCGGCGGGTCGATGGCCGGCGGCCTGACGAAGGAAGGAACTGGCAGGCTCCAACTCACCGGCTCGAATACTTTCGGAGGTCCGGTGAAGATCAACGCGGGAACCGTGCAGGCGTCGGTGAGCACACCGTCCAATAGCCTTGGCTCGGGTTCAGTCACCCTCGCGGACGGCGCGACCCTCCAATTGGACCCTGTTTCAAACGTCGCGACGAACGGGCTCACCGGCCGCTATTTTCACCAATCCGGCAACAGCAACAGTCTCGCTCAAGGCTTCTACTCGCTGCCGGCGGTCGTGACGCAGGTGGATGCGCAGATCAACTCCACCTGGACGCCCACGAATCGTCCGGCAGGCGGGCTCGTGGGACTGAACGTCAACAACGCTTGGGAGAGCTTCGCTGCGCAGTGGATTGGAAAGATCAACATCCCTTCGTCGGGCCCGTGGTCCTTCTTCACGAACTCGGATGATGCGACGCGGGTGTTCATCGACGGCGTGCAGGTGAACAACCTGGATGGCGGGAAGGGGAACACCGAAAGCGGGGCGGTGGTGACGATCTCAAAGGGATTGCATGATCTGCGCTTCGAGTTCACGCAGGGCACGGGCGGCGCTCAGGCGGGCTTGAGTTGGCAGGGACCGGGCGTGGCGAAAGCGGTTATTCCGACGACGGCGCTGTTCACGGCGGAGAACGTCGCGAATGGTTTCGCGGATAATCACATTCTCGCCGGCACGAACGTGTCCGTGACTGGATCAGCCACGGTCGCGCTGAATGGCACGCAGTTCACTTCCGTGCAGATGGGCGGGCTGACGCTGCCCGATGGCAGCACGCTTAATGTTCCGAGCGTTTCGGGGAAACAGCTGCGGGCGGCGGCTACTTATTTGAACGGTGGGAATGTGACGCTGAACGCCACGGCCGACCTCAATCTCGGCCAATTGGCGGACGGCGGCGTTGCGACGACGATCATCAAGCAGGGGACGGGGCGGCTCGTGATGGATAACACGAATCCCGCGGGGAATCTCGCCACGAACTTGTCTCCCGCCACGGTGATCGAGATGCAGGGAGGAAAGCTGGCACTCATGGGCATCAACTCCACGTTTATGCCGGTGGGCGGGACGAACCCGCTTGGACTTGCCCAAGTGCGCTTGAACGGTGGCGGCATGCTGCTGGACACCAAGCAGGGCAGCGTGACGTTCGATAATGCGATCACTGTGCAGCAGGACGCCTTGATCGAAGCCTTGCCGAACAACAACACGGTCGCTGCGACCGTCATCACCCTGGGCGGCACGAATGGAATCAGCGTGCTCAATGGTTCCACGCTGACTTTCGACATGTATGGCGGCGCGCGCGCCGGCGGAAATGCGCAGACCACCGTTGTTTCCACAAACGGCGCAGGCAATGCGCTGACGGTTGCCGGATCAATTAGCGGCAGCGGCAACCTTGTCTTCCGCTCAACGTCCTACAACCAGGAGCAGTATCCGGTCTACGGAAGTGCGATCTTGAGCGCCATCAATTCAGTCGTCGGTGCGGTAACTCTCCAGGGCGGCATCGGCGCGCAGAACGTGGTGAACCCGTTGATCGTAACGCTGAATGGGCAGGGCCGACTCTCCAGCGCGACGGCAATTACGCTGAACGCGGCGCAACTTACCGTCGATGACAGTGCGACGGTGAACACGAACCGCCTCGCCGGAAGCGTGCCGCTCACGTTGCGGGCAGGCACTCTCAACATGCCGGTGAGCACGACTGCGAACAGCAGTGAATTTGTTGGGTCGGTGACGGCGGATGCCGGTTGGAATCGAGTGATTCTCCTGAACACGCCGGGCGCGAATCTGACGGGAGTTCTTACGGCGGATAGCCTGGTTCGGAACAATCGCAGCGCGGTGCAGTTCCAGGGCGCCACGCTCGGCGGTGCTGCCACAGCGGCGAGCCTGATCCGATTCAACAACGCTCCGGCGATGACTGGCGGCAACGGCGCCGCGGGAAGCTCGACGATTAGCATTATCCCGTTTGCCGTGGGCGCGGCGAATCCCGGCACGAACCCGCCCACGTATTATCCCGTCACGCATGATTTCACGAACGGGATTCGGCCGATCAATGCAGCCGGTGAGACTGTGGCCGTCGCGGGTGCTCCAGCCTTGGCGAACGCGCGCGACAGCATCGGGGCGGACACGGCAGTCGTGCCGACGACGAATGGGATCAACTCGTGGACGCTCGACAACTCGGCCAACGCAGCTCGCATCGCCACGTTGACGACAAACGCCCTCACCTTTGATGGGGCCGGGGCCGGACTGCTTCTCGTCACCGCGACCAATGCGACGCAGGGCGCACTCACGATTGCGGGAACTGGGATCAACTTCCAGGGAGCAGAGGGACACATCATCGTGACGAACACCGCGAGCGTCACGATCAGCGCGCCGATTTCGGGGACGAACGGACTGACGATCAGTGGCAACAATAACATTAATGCCAACAACCTCGGCCAACTCACGGGCGGAAGCGCGACACTCAGCGCTGCAAACACCTTCACTGGGACCGTAACGCTCAATGGGCGATTGACGATCAACAACGGGACGACGGACGCGCCGCTCGGGAGCGCCAATAATCCGGTTCAGTTTGGCGGCGGCACCTTGGTCTTTGCGAATGCGGGCACCACGGTGGCTGCGACCAGGGTCCTTACTTTCCTGCCAAACTCCTTTGGCGTGATTGATACGAATGGAAACGCGCAAACGATTGCGTCCACCGTGACGGGCTCTGGTGGGCTGATGAAGGTCGGCACCGGGGTGCTCACGCTAAGCAATGCGGCGAATGATTATGCCGGTCCGACGACGGTGTTTGGCGGGTCTCTGACGACGGGCACGGGACCGCAGGGGAATTATGTGCTGTCGAGCCTTGGCGCGAACACACTCGCATTTTCGCAGGGTGCCAGCGGCACCTACGCGGGCAACATCACGGGCATTGGATCGGTCCAATTCATCAACACCGGCGGGACTCCGATCACCTTTACGCTGGGAAGTGCGAGCGACGCCACGAAAGGCGTGAATGCATACGGGGGCGGCACGACCTTCGGCGCGAATCCTGTGACGCTGCGAGGAACGACGAGCAGCATTGTGGGTGGCATCGTCACGCAAGCGTCGACCGCGATCGTCTATGACCAGAGCTTCGACGGCATAGCCGGTTCACTCATCTCGGGTGGCGGCACGTTTACGAAGGAAGGCACCGGGACGGTCACGCTCGTGAACGCGAATACCTACTCGGGTTTAACCGATATTGCCGGAGGGACGCTGAGTATCAGCGCGGCATCGAACCTCGGCAACGCGTCGGCGACGAACACGATCGCGCTGCGCAATAACGCGACTCTGCAGGGTACTGGGACGTTCACGCTGGATACCAATCGGTCGGTCGCGCTTTCAGGCGGAGGCGGGAAGATCGACGTGCCGAACTCGATCGACAACCTGGCCGTCGTCGGCGTGATCAGCGGTGGAGCGACTGATGCGCTTACGAAGACGGGCATTGGCACGCTCACGATGAGCGGAGTGAGCACTTATACGGGTCCGACGAACATCGATGCGGGCACGCTCGCGATTGCGAGCACAGGCTCGATTGCGCAAAGTGCGACGATCACGGTTGGCGCGAATGCGCAGCTTGATGTGACTCAACTCGTCAGCGGGTTCAACGTGGCATCCGGAAAGACTCTGCTGAACAACGGCGTGGCGAACGGCAAGGTCGTCGTGAGTGGCGTGCTCGGCGGCTCTGGTGTTGTTCGCGGGGATCTCACGGCGATGGTCTCCGGAACCGTGGCGCCAGGGAATTCTGCCGGGGACCTGACGGTGGAGGGATTGGCCACGTTTGACCCGGGGTCTGTCTTTGCGCTCGAGGTGAACGGCGGGGTGGCGGGGACCAGCTACGATCAGCTCACCATCAGCACGAGCGGGGCGATTGCGATCAATGGTGGAAACGTAACGCTGGCTCTCGGATTTGCGCCCGCGCCGTTCCAGCAATTCACGATCATCGAGAATCTATCGCTTGGAGCGATCCTCGGAGAGTTTGATAACTTGCACGATGGGCAGGCGATTACCGCGAGCTTTAACGGGGTATCGTACAGCTTTACCGCGGATTACCAGGGAGGAAATGGGAACGATCTCGTGCTGACGGTGCCGGAGCCTGGGGCAGTCGCTTTGTTGCTCGGAGGATTGGCGATCCTGTGCGGACGGCGTCGGAGGTCGAAGGATTGAAGTCGATTGCCGGGTCGCATTTGGGTGCAGGAAGCAAGCACGCT
>CBHXZU010000060.1:0-13978 GCA_966125105.1 uncultured Prosthecobacter sp. | reverse complement strand
CCAGCACCATGATCGTGATGATGATGGCGATGACGCCATCGCTGAAGGCCTCGAGGCGGGTCTTGCTCATGGGGAATCTTAACTTCCGGTGATGCTCGCGCAATGGATCGCGGCAAAACGCTGGACGCCCGACACGACCATGTGTGGCGGCGGTCTATGAACGTCGGACGCATTCGGTCCCACGTGCCCATCCGCGAAACAGCGGCGGTCGCGGACCGCCGCTACAAGCAAGGAGGTGTCCGGGGGTATCCTGCCGACGTTTGGCTCGCGCTTTCGAATCCCAGCGGGTTTCGTTTCGAGTAACCGCAATCCCATGCTTCGCCTCTGCGCCGCGCTCCTTTTCTTTTCCTCCCTCGCCCTTGCGCGCAACCCGATCGAGTACCGCCAGTGGATCGCTGATTGCGCAAAGCTGCCTTCCAACCGTCAGCTGAGGGGAACGCTGCCGGACCCCAAGCTCCTCCCGCTCCCCACCTTCGCCGATTTCGAATCTGCACTCGATGGATTCCTTGCCCTCGAGCGCAATGGCGAGCTCTCGCTAAAAGACAAATGGGTCGGAGGAGCGCCGGATGCCGCGAAGTTCTTCGACACCACCCGCGGCTGGTTTGATGGGAATGAGATCCCTTTCCAACCCTTCGCGGCCAAGCTGGTGCTGCCGAGCGACGCCACGGCGATCGCCATCGGAGATCTCCACGGCGACGTCCGCTCCTTCCTCCAGATGCTCGAGGAATTCAATCACCGGAAGATCCTCGACGGCTTCAAACTTCGTAAGCCGACTCAGCATCTCATCTTCACCGGCGACTTCACCGACCGTGGCTCCTACGGAACGGAGGTTCTCTACACGCTCTTCCGGCTGAAGATGGCGAACCCTGCGCAGGTGCACATCGCGCGAGGGAACCATGAGGACATCGAACTCGTCTCACGTTACGGCTTTCTCGCCGAACTGCGCGGCAAATACGGCGAGGGGGCAAATGTTACCAAGCTGATGCGCGCGTATGATCTGCTGCCGGCCGTGTTCTACGTGGGCACGGGCAAGGATTTCCTCCAGGTGAACCATGGCGGCATGGAGCCCGGCTTTGATCCCCGCGCGTTGCTGGCGGCTCCGGGAAGCACGAGGTTTCAACTTCTCGGCGAACTCAAGCAAAAGACCTACGATCAGGCTCACCCGGGCTGGATGGGCGACGATCCATCCGCGCGCGCCTTCGCCGCCGAGCAATTCGCCGACTTCACCCCGGAGACGCCTTCCGCGCCGCGCATGCTCGGCTTCATGTGGAATGATTTCACCGTCTTCCGCGACGAGCCGCAGCTAGGATATGTGCGCTCGCTGGTTTTCGGCCCAGTCCCCACGCGCCGGATTCTCGCCGATGCCAGCACCGACAAGATTCGCCTGCGCGGAGTGATCCGCGCGCACCAACATTCCGCGCCGCTCAATTCTCTGATGAGCCGCCTCGTCGCCAGCGGCGGCGTCTACCGTCACTGGCAGGCCAATGAGGACAGTTCCCACGGGGGCCGTTCGGTCGAAGAGATCCGAAAAACAGTCAATCCCGGCAGCCCGCAACCTCTCCCAGAAGGATCCGTTTGGACCCTCAACGTCTCTCCCGACTCCGTCTACGGCGCCGGCTGCGGATTCAACTTCGCCGCCGCCGCAATCCTCAACCTGGCGCCTGAATTCGAGAATTGGCGAATCTCCACGCTCACCGTCGAAGTGAGTTTCTAGGGGAGAACGGGCTTTCCAGCCCGTTTACGAGAGACGCAGCAAACAGATCCGTCCTGGGTACGCCCATCCCCAGCTCCGCCCAAGCGCGAGCAATCGAGCGGGGGCATCTCCAACAAGTGCCGAGCTGGGGCTCGGCGCTCCCAGGGTATGATCGCCGGGAAACTTCCTCTCGTTCACTTCCCCTCCGCAGCTGGCGTCGCACCCTGCAAAAACGTGCGCGCCATCTTGAGCGCGAGATCCTGTTCCTCAACTTCGCTCCGAAACGCCGCCTGCAGGGCTGCGACTTGGTCAGGGGAAAGAAAGCTGGTCGCCTGTTGAGCGATCCGCGTGTGCGCGGCCTCCTGCCGCTGCCGCAGTTTCAGCAACTGCGCATCGGTCATCCCCTGCGTGAAAAACTCCACGTCCTCCGGATGCCAGTCGTTCTCGTCCGGCTTCTCCTTGGTCACAATCCTGGCGAGGGCGCTGCGCTGATCGCTCGTCAATGGCACCCCGGCCGATTCCAGGTGATCGCGATAGGCCGAGGTTGCCTTCCGCTCCGTCTCGAGCGCGTCCGCCGCCTCAAACTCCGCATACCGCGCATCGCCCAGCAGCGCCTTCAAACGCGCGTTGTTTTCCTTCAGCGCCTTTTCCTGTCGCGCCTCCTGCTCCGCGATCGATTTTGCGTCCAGCTGGCCGCTTGCGAGCATGGCCAGCGCGTCCGAGGCATCGGCGCTGTCCCGGTCCGCGACAAACTCGAGGAACTGGTCGGTCTCCGCAGGGGAAAGATTCCACCTCTTGAGCACATCCGCGAATCCCTTCCGCGCATCGCCCAAGGCCTCCCGGCGCACGATCTGCCGCATCTCCGGCGTCGCAAACGTTTGCGCGAACGCCTCCATGGGATGGCCACTCGCGGGTGGCGCAGTCTTCGCAGGCTCTGGCTCCGCCGATCGCTTCCGGAGTTGATCGCGCTCGGTGGTGAGCCGAGCCACGTTCTCCTGCAGCGGCACCAGGCGTCCGCGCGCGACTTCCTCACCCTTCCTCGCCCCATCCCGTTCCAGGCGGGTGGCATCGAGTTCTCCGCGAAGCGCCGATAAGTCGGATCGCAAAGTGACCGCATAAAAGCCGAGACCTGCGCAGGCGGCAGCCAGGCACGCGGTGATGATCCGGGGAGTCTGGGCAGTGGCTTTGGCACGTGTTTGCATACCACTGAGAAACGGAACGATTGGAGAAGGTTACACTCCTCGGAGCGACCCTCATTTTCCCCGTCAAATAAACCGGCCGTTGATTGCTCTTTGTTCATGACCGATCAGATGCAGAGACCCGAATGATTATCGCCGGAAAAATTCGTCGTGCCGTGATGGCTGCAGCCGCATTTCTCTCTATGTGGTCATTCGTCGCGACGTCTGGAGCGGAGCCGGTGGAAGAACCGCATTTCGCGACGTCGCAAGCCGACGCCAGGAAGACGTTCGAGGAGACCGTCACGCCCTTCGTTAAGAACTACTGCTGGAAGTGCCATGGGGATCGGCGGATGAAAGGCGGAATCACCTTCGCCCCGGTGCTGAAAAGCCCGGGCGACGCGGCCTCGCACAAACGGTGGAAACAGGCGCTTGCGAGCGTGAAGACGCATGACATGCCGCCGGATGATGAGGACAAGCAGCCGACGGACGAAGAGCGCCAGAAGTTCATCGACTGGATTGCCCAGATCAAGTTTCTCAGTTCCAAAGATCCGGGGCCGTTTGTCATTCGGCGACTGACCAAGACAGAGTACGGCAACACGTTGCACGATCTTTTTGGCGTGGCCCCGTCGGTTGCCCGGGAACTGCCGGACGAAGTTTTCGGCGAAGGATATCTCAACACGCTTTCTCCGCTGCAATCGGAGCAGTACCTCGAAATCGCGAACGTGGTGCTGGATCGTGTGCTTCCGCCGAAAGGCACCGCGCTAACCGAAGCGCAGAAGCGATTGTTCGGCGAAATGCCCGCTCAGGGGACGGATCTTCGGGAGGCGGCCAAAATGGTTGCGCGCTCCCTGGCGCGGAAGGCTTACCGGCGCCCTGCGTCGGAGGCGGAACTGGACATCCTCCTTAGCGTGTTCGACCTCGCGCAGGCGAACAAGCTCGCCTATCCCGCGTCGCTCCGGCTGATGTTGAAGGCGATCCTCGTTTCGCCGCAGTTTCTTTATATAACCCCGGCGCGGGAGCCGGCGGCCGGCCAATCCATCGTTCCGCTCGATGACTATCAGATCGCGTCGCGCTTGTCGTATTTGCTGTGGGCCACGATGCCCGACGCCCAGCTCGCAGACCTCGCCGACACCGGCAAGCTCCACGAGCCCGAGGTGCTGAAAGCGCAGGTGCAGCGCCTTATTGCCGATCCGCGGTCGAGGGCATTGTTCGATGGATTCGGCGCGCAGTGGCTCGGAGTAGGCGCGCTGCAGGCCAAGACGTTCGACCTGGCGAAGTTTCCGCAGATGACCTCCGAGATGCGCGCGGCGATGTATGACGAGGCGCGCCTCTTCTTCGAAAGCATCGTCCGGGAAAATCGCAGCGTCGTCGGCTTCGTGGACAGCGATTATACGTTCTTGAATGGAACGCTCGCCGCGCTTTACGGGATGGAGAAATCCGTCACGGGGCCGGAGATGCGCAAGGTGAAGCTAACGGATGCCAATCGCGGCGGCATCCTCGGAATGCCCGGCATATTGGCGACGACCTCATTCCCGAATCGGACCAGCCCGGTCCGGCGCGGCGTCTGGGTGCTCGAGCAAGTGCTGGGAGAACACGTGCCGCCCGCGCCGCCGAACGTGCCCGCCCTGGAAAAGCAGGATGGGAAAACGGTCGAAAACATGACCCTGCGCCAGCGGACGGAACTGCACCGAACCAACGCCGTCTGCGCCAATTGCCACAAGATACTCGATCCGATCGGATTCGGCCTTGAGAACTTCGATGCCATCGGGCGCTGGCGCGACAAGGACGACACCGGCGGGGCAATCGATGCCGTGGGTGAACTGCCCGGATCGAAGCACTTTGGGGCTCCAAAGGAGTTGAAAGCACTGATTGCCGAGCGCAAGAATGACCTTGCCCGGAACCTCACGCAGAAACTGCTCGCTTATGCGCTCTGCCGCCGACTCGAAGGTTACGACGAGATCGTGGTTGATCATCTCATGGAGAAGATCGCGAAGGATGATTACCGCGCGCAGACCATCATCACCGAGATCGTCACCAGCTATCCGTTTTTGAACCGTTCCATCCAGGAACGCACCGCCTCCACGACCAATGCCAAGTAACTTCCTCATCGATCGCCGCGCGTGTTTGAAAGGTCTCGGCGTGACTCTCGCGCTGCCGCTCCTGGAGGCCATGGGCTGGGCGGAGCCAACGAAAGCGAATCCGGTGAAACCGCCGGTGCGGATCGGTTTCATGTACATGCCGCATGGGGTGATCATGGATCAGTTCTGGCCCGCTTCGCCGGAGACTTTCCTTGCCTCGCCACCACCGGCGCTGGAGTCGCTGCGGCCTGTGCTCGATCGGTGCCTGTTAATGAAGGGCATCTCGGGCGTGCCGATCGCGCCTTTCAACGGGGCGCCGCACGCGCTGGAGCTTTCCACCTGGCTCACGGCCGCGTTGCCGGATGCGGATAAACGGAGCGAGATCCACATCTCCATTTCCGCGGACCAGATCGCCGCCAATTACATCGGCGCGATGACCTCTTTGCCGTCACTCGAGCTGGCCACAATGCCGCAGACGCACAAGGAGAACCAGGAAGGGCTCAACGAGGGGTATTATTCGCATTGCAGCTTCCGTTCGCCCACGCAGGCGATGCCTGCGGAAACCAATCCGCGCAGCGTGCTGAACCGGCTCTTTGGAAAATCGACGAAGCCGGGACAGGCCGCGCAGGTCGATCCGCTCGATCGGCAGATGCTGGACCTCGTCCTGGGCGGGGCGAAGGACCTGCGCAAGAAATTGCCGCAGGGCGATCGGCACAAACTCGATGAGTATCTCGACAGCGTGCGCGCCGTGGAGCGCCGCATTGCCGCGATCGAGTATCGGCAAAAGGAAGCCGCGCTGGAGAAGGCTGGGGTTAGCTCGGCGAAGCGCAACGCATCCGATTCGCCGCCGATCGAGATCAAGATTCCCGAGGGCGACAAGCGCAGCGAATACATGCAGGTGATGTGCGATCTTAACGTGCTCGCCTTCCAGACCGACACCACGCGCGTCAGCACCTACATCGGGTCCACGCCGAACGGCGTGTCGTATCCGGAACTCGGGTTCAAGGACGAGCATCACTCCCAGACGCACCACAACAACGAGGCGACGAAGGTCGGCAAAGTCGCGGCGATCACCGCGTTCAACATCGCGCAGTTCGCCTATATGGTGAAAAAGATGGCCAGTCTGCGCGAAGGCGACGGCACATTGCTCGACAACTGCATCATGATGTGGGGCACCGGCCTCGAAGACGGGAACAAACACGCCCGCGAGAACCTTCCTTTTATCATTGCCGGCAAAGGCGGGGGATCGATTAACACCGGGCGTTTTCTTCCGGACATCCGCGGCAATCAAGGCGACCTGCTCACGACGCTCCTCGCCTGCGCCGGGGTCCCGCT
Source organism: uncultured Prosthecobacter sp. (assembly GCA_966125105.1). GTDB lineage: Bacteria > Verrucomicrobiota > Verrucomicrobiia > Chthoniobacterales > Chthoniobacteraceae > SXWH01. The sequence goes on along the minus strand of CBHXZU010000060.1, from coordinate 7,694 downwards.
CGATCGGCCGATCGGCATCGCGACGAAGCAGATCAAGGAGATGATGGCGACGGCCTAACCAAGGGCTTTCTCGAAGTCCGTCGGGCGGCGAAACAGCAAATCACAGGGTCGCGGTCGCAAGCACGCTTGCGCCGTAGCACGGCTCGCCAGCGGCGCAGGTTAGCCATTCACTGGCAATGAGGGATCTTTGGAGCGGGCCACGGTAAGATTCCCATTTCGGCTGCTAATGTGTCGCCACCGGCGGGGCTCTGACCGCTTGGCCAGATTAACCCGGGCGTCGCTCGTTCTTCGCTGTGCTGGTCTGGCACGTGGTTGGGCCTTCGACCCGCCGCAGCAGGGAACTTTTCTTTCGAACATTCTCTGTTTGCGGTGATGAGCAACGCATCGCCTGTGCTGGCCGGCTTTTTTCCGGATCCAGCGGAGGTCGTGAATGGTCCACCGGACCGTTCTGGCGAGCCGTGCTACGGCGCAAACGTGTTTTACGCGTTCTTCTTTCGTACATCCTGTGGGTCGCCATATTCACGGCTCCCGGCAGCAATCGCGGCGCACTGCATCCTACCCTGCCACCTCATGGACCGTCACATCGCGATTAGGTCCGAAGCTGTAAAGCGGGTCTGTGGCGGATAGATTGTCGTTCCCCGGTTTGAGTTTGAGTGCCAGGCGCGCGGTGCCGACCTGGAACTTTGCGATCTCTTCGGCGACGAAGCCGAATGCGCCGGTGGTTCCTGCGGTTTCGCCGACGATTACGCCGCGAATGCGGATGCTCGCGATGCGCGCCACGATTTCGTTGCCGGGAATCGCCGTGATGAGCGCGTCGTCCGCCGTGCCGAAAAGGCCGTCGGCTCCCGGCTGGACACCCGCGACAAGGTCGCTCGCGATCCAGTTCTCGCCGACGAGCAGGCTGCCGATTTGCACGTCGCTATTCGCGGCAAGTCCAAGGGCATCATAACCAGCAAGGACCTGGGTTCCGACCACGCTGCCGGTCACCGATAGGCTCTTGATCGCGAGCGCGACGCTGTTGCTGGCGGGGTTTACGAGACCTTGAGCGCGCAACGAGCTATCAACAAGATCGCCGCCGATCTTGATCGTTCCGAACCGGGCCGCGGAAATCGATGCGCCGGTCACGGAGCCCAGCACTCCCAGGGTCTTGATCGTTCCAGTAACGACGCTCGCATTCGTTGCGCCAGAATTGAAGTCCTGCGTGTCCGTGCCGAAAAGCCCAATGGACTGAACGTTCAGGCTCTTGACCGCGATCGTTGCGGCATCGGTTCCCACGACGATTCGACCGAGATCGCCATTGAGCTTCACGACGCCCAGCGTGATGTCCGGCGCGTTGAGGAAGCCGATGTTCACGAAGCTGTCGCCGCCGAGCACCGGGTCGCGTTTCGCGGTGATCGTCAGGTTGACGTTGGAAAGGGCGGTATCGCTCGCGAAGTCGATCAGCTCAATTTGGGTGCCATCGACCGTATTGCCGATGCCGACGAAGTCCGAAATATCCAACGGGCGATTCGCTTTGATCTGCACGATGTCGCCGTCGACATCCCGGTAGACGATTGTCTTCGGGTTCAGTTGCTGCAGGCCGCTTACTGTCGCGGTGCTCGTTAGCACTTCTTCGATCCCCGCGTAATTGACCGGTTGCACGCCCGGGCGAGTGATCGAGGAAGCGTCAATCGTCGGGGCATCGCCCGCTGGATGATGATACTGCAGCACGTCGCCCGGCGCGGTGTTCGGGTTTCCGCCGTCGATGGAAATGATCGTGTTCGCCTGACCTGCCACGAAAAAGAGATCCGCACCGTCGCTGCCGTTCAAGGTGACTGTCGGAATAGCCGCGGCCACGAGTTCGAATCGGTCGTCGCCTGAACCGAGATTGACGGTTAACGAAGTGATGCCGGCTGGCGCTGTAGGGTTATTGATCGTCACCCGATCCAGTTGGCTCGACGTGTTAATCGTGACGTTCGCTTTGTTCGCGAGGTCGATCAACTCGAACGCGCCTGCCCGGCTGGCAACTTTCATCGTGGCGAAACCGCCTAGGATCGGCCCGTCGGAAACCTGGATCTTTTGCGCTCCCGCGGGTGCGATGAACGTAAAGGTCGTTGCGGGCAGCGTGTCGTCCACCGGCGCGAGATTTGAGAAGGTGATCACCTTGCCATCGACGCTGATGCTGCCGGAGTGCGGCCCCGTGGAAGTGTATATCTCGGTGGTGGCGTTGAAGGCTCCGGCCGATCGTTGCAGGACGAGACGGTCCGCGTTCGCGTCTTCGTCGCCCGTGCCGCCGTCGAAATCGACCCCATTTGCGGGGATCGGATTCCCCCCGGCAAAGTCGATCGTTACTGTATCGTCGCCACCGAGCGTGTTGAAATCGAGCGCTTCCGTCGTGCCAATGTTTAGATTGAAGAGACCGAGGTTCGTCCGGTCGAAGCGCAGCCGGGCAGCATCGGCGGGATTCACCTGCAAGAGGAACTGATCCCCGCCGGTCGTTGAACCATTGACTTGCACGATGTCGTTCCCTGCGCCGCCTTCCATGAAGTCGCTGCCATCCCCGTTGTTCCAAATCATTAAATCGGCGTCGCCTTCACCGTGCAATTGGTCGCCACCTACGCCTCCCGTGATGATATCCGCCCCAGGTCCGCCGCGGATCAGGTTGACGTTATTGTTCCCCACAAGGGTGTCGTCGCCGGAGCCGCCGGTGACATCGTTGAAATTCCTGGTTCCGGCGGTCCCGGTGGCGGGATTGAAGAAGCCCTGCGAAATTATTTGTCCGCGGATTTCGCCCGAAGGGAAATTCGGCAGGGTGTGCAGATTGAAGTAGATGCGTCCGGCGAGAAGTTCCTGAGTGAGCGTCGAGCCCGGCGTTACCGGTGACAACGCGGTGAGCGGTCGGATTGGCGCGTCGGAATCCGGCGGATTCAGCGTGGGATCCGAAGCGGACCAGACGCCCGCCGCCGAGCCGGACGGCGTAACCAAACCATGCTGCTCAGAGGCGAAAAGTCCTCGAACGATCGGGCCATTTACGCCGGCGTTCTGGTTATGGAAGTGCATGCCGGAAATCGGCGAGCCCGAGAGGCCTTGATAAGAGATGCTGAAATCGAATGCCGTTTGGGCTGCGTTCAATGTGCCCACGAGCATTCCGCTGGCACCCGAATTGGACAGAGGTCCGGGTTCTTGCGCGCCGGAGAGAATTCCTTGAAACAAGGTCTGCGTTGCCGCCGCGGAGAGATCGACGGTCACCGGTGTGGTGTACGAGCTGTAGTCCAACGTGTTGATGCCTGTCCCGCCATCGACAAAGCCGCCGCGCAACGAGGCTCCGTCGCCAAAAGCGATGGTGTCGCTTCCGCCACCCGCGTTGATGTTCGTGGCCGCCGCGGTAGTTCCTAGCACGATGATCGAGTCGGCGCCGGATCCGGCATTAAACGTCACGAGCTCCAGGGCGCCGTAGGACTTCAGGCCACCGACGCCGCCGATCGTGCTGGTCACGCCATTGATGATTGCCACCCGCGCGGTGACGTCAGCCACGTCATTGATCGTGAGGGAGTCGCCGCCGCCCTGTCCATTGATCTGGAAAGCGACTGCCAGGCTACTCGCCGGGGCGGTGGCAGAGCCGATGGTGACGCGGTCGTCGCCGCCGCCCGCGTTGACAACGACGGTTACCGCCGGGTCGCTTGCAGTGAGCGTCTGATCACCCGCGACATTCGGGTTGAAATCGAAATCGCTGGCAAAACCCGGGTCGCCCGCGGTGAATCGATTGTGCCGCAGGAGTCCGCCCGCTTGATCGAACTCGATCGTCTCGGATGCTGCGCCGCCATTGAAGGTCGCCGTGGTTCCCACCAGCGTCGTGTTGCCGAAGCCTTCGGGGGCAATCGCCAGACCTCTCAAGGTCAACCCGCCGCCAATGGCACCCACCAATGTGGCTGCCCCCGTGGCGAGGTTGATCGTGTAGAGCGACGAAATTCCTCCGACCACCATGGTGGCGTAAGCGGTGTTCGTGACTCCCTGAAACCGGATATCGAAACCAAGGACGGACGTCGCGTTTACGCCCAGGCTGCCCACGGTGTTCAGGACCCCCGCGTTGGGCGGGTTCTGCGTCACCAGCACGTCCGGTGACCGCCCGACATCGATGCCGTAAAGGGTCGTCGTGGTCGCGCCCGCCACGTTGTTGGTATACGCGGAGCCTCCGACGATGGGATTCGCGCCCGCGTTAACATCCGCAGCGGCGTAGCCGAGCGCGGTGTCGGTCGCGGCGAGCGTTCCGTCGTTGGGATTGAGCCGGAGATTCTGGTCCGTATCGCTGACCACGCGAATGCGGTCGACGGTCGGGTTGAAATCGAAGCCGAACGACGTTCCGCTGAGGGTAAACGCGCCCGCATTGCCGACGGCGGTGGCGACCACAGAGGCCGCATCGTCCATGTAATCGAGAATGTACAGCCGGCTAGTGCTGCCGAGCGCATAGAGTTCGCCGGTCGCCGGCCGGAAATCAATGCCGAGAACAGACTCGCCGCCAGCGAGGCCGCTAATTGGCAGCGAGCTAATGATCGTGCCCGGCGTATCGAGATCGAAGCGGGCGAGGTTGCCCGTGCTGGTGATCGCAAAAGCCGTCGCCGGCGCGATGCGGGATTCCAGGAATTCGGGCCGGTGATGCCGATCGTGCCGTGCAGATGCACCGATGCGATTGAGTTTGCCGGGGAGGAGATGCCTCAGCACCACCGAGTGGTCGCGCAGATTTGTCATCAACCCCGTTTTATGCGGAGGCACCTCCGTTAGCGAGGATTGAATGGAAGTCTGCGCGATCGGGCAGAAGCGCGTTTTCACTCGACGCCCTGCCGCCTCCGCGCATCGTGCCTGCGATGAACGTGCATTTCTTCGACAAGTCGGAAGCGGGCGGTGGCGCAACTCCCAGTCGCGCGGAGGTGAATGTGGCGGATACTTGGGATCTCGCGGCGCTTTACCCGGCACCCGAAGGATGGACAGAGGACTTTGCGCGTTTGCAAAAGGAATATCCGGCGATCACCGAGTTCCGTGGCAAACTCGCGGAATCCCCGGCGAAGCTGCGCGACGGCCTGGAGGCCGACAAGCGCGTCAGCCAGCTCGTGGAGAAGCTTTACCACTACGCCTCGCTCCGTGCCGCGGAGGACTCGTCGGATTCCGGCAATCTCGCGCGGGAAGCGCAGTTGCAGAATCTGCTCACCAAGATCGGGGAGGCCTATGCGTTCATGGCGCCGGAGATCCAGGCGATCGATGACGCGTTATTTGCAAAGTTCATCGAGGATCCTGCGCTGGCCGAGTGGAAGGTGAAACTGGTGAAGATGCGCCGGCTCAAGCCGCATACGCTGAGCGAGCCGGAAGAGCGGCTGCTGGCCCTCGGGCACAGCGCGATCACGGGGCATGACGAGACTTTCTCGCAACTCACGAATGTCGACATGAAGTTCGGCAAGCTCACGGACGACAAGGGCGTGGAGCGCGAGCTGACGCAGAGCAGCTATTCATCGTTCCTGCAGAAGCGCGATCCGGAGCTGAGGAAGCGCGCCTTCCACCAGTTCTACGCGGAGTTCGAGGATCACAAGTTCACGCTCGCCTCGACGCTCGCAAACTCCGTGAAGGCGGATGTGTTCCGCGCCCGCGCCCGCAAATACCCGAGCGCCCGAGAAGCCGCGCTCTTCCAGGACGACGTGCCCGTCTCAGTTTACGATAACTTGATCTCGACCGTCCGGGCGAACCTCGCGCCGCTCTTCCGCTACTACGCCTTGCGCAAGCGCGTGCTCGGGCTCTCGGAAATTCACCAATACGACACCTACGTCCCGATCGTGCCGGACTTTGAGAAGCAGACTTCCTTCGACGAGGCGATCGAGCTCTGTCTCGGCGCGCTGAAGCCGCTCGGCGCAGAGTATGTCGGCACGCTGGATGAGGGGATGAAGAAGAACCGCTGGTGCGACCGCTACGAGAACAAGGGCAAGCGCAGCGGCGCTTTCAGCAGCGGCAGCTACGGAGCGCCGCCCTACATCCTGATGAATTACAAGAACGACGTGTTCTCGGATGTTTTCACCCTCGCGCACGAGGCGGGGCATTCGATGCATACGTGGTACGCGAACCGGACCCAGCGCTGGCAGGATGCCGATTACCCGATCTTCCTCGCGGAGGTGGCGAGCACCTTTAACGAAGAGCTCCTCACGCATCACCTGCTCGAGCAGACCGACGACAAAAAGATGCGGGCATATTTGATCAATCGTCAGCTCGATGACATTCGCGGCACGGTTTACCGGCAGACGATGTTCGCGGAGTTCGAGCGCGACATTCACGCCATGGAGGAAGCGGGCGAGCCGGTGACGCTCGATACGATCCGCCAGACGTACCGGAAGTTGCTCGATGCCTACTTTGGTTCGGATTTCGTGATCGATGAGCAACTCGAGATCGAGTGCCTGCGCATCCCGCATTTTTACTCTGCGTTTTACGTCTATAAATACGCGACGGGTCTGAGCGCCGCCGTGGCCCTGAGCCGGCAGGTGCTGGAGGCGCGCGACGCCGCGACGGTGGACCGCTACCTCGGCTTCCTCCGCAGTGGCGGCTCCAAGTTCCCGATTCCTACGCTGCGCGACGCCGGGGTCGACATGTCTTCGCCTGCGCCCGTGGAAGCCACCCTGCAGCTGTTCGCGCGCCGCGTGGAGGAGTTGGAAAGTCTGCTCGCGTAGGCATCTGTTACGAAAGCCCCGCGCGATTCAGAGCTTGCGTTGCTCCCTTATCGCTCAATTGTTAATGAAGACCGCGACGTTCCAGTCCTTCATGGATATCACTCACCAACGACTGCTTTTTGCGGCTCAAGGCTACAGTGAGCTTGGGTTGCCGGATCTGGCGTTGTCGGAACTCGATTCCATCGGCGAGGAAGCGCGGCACGAGCCCATCGTGGTGGAAACGCGGCTCGCCGTGCTCATGCAGGCGAAGCGTTACGAGGATGCCCTTCCGATCGGCCGCAAGTTGTGCGAACTTTCGCCCGACCGGACGTCGGGCTTCATCCATGTCGCATTTTGTCTGCACGAACTCGGCAAGACCGGCGCCGCGCGGGATCTTTTGATCAATGGTCCAGCCGCGCTGAAGGCCGAGGCCACGTATCACTACAACCTCGCCTGCTACGAAGCCGTCCTCGGCAACTTGCAAGAAGCGCGCGCGCATCTCGACGTGAGCTTTGCCATGGACCGGAAGCTGAAAGATTATGCAGTGAACGACCCCGACCTCGCCGTGCTCCGGAACGGTGGGTTGGTGCCGATGTAGGGACGCGAAAAAAGGGGCGAAAACCAAAGTCTACAGACCTAGGGGCTGCTCGCCACAAAAGGGGTGTCGAGGAAGGGGGCTCTGGCGCGACTTATTGCAGGATTGCGACAGTTTGTCCGAGATCTCCCGGTTTTTGACCGCGCGCGCCGGCCGGATACCAGTTCGCCCACCGCAATTGGCGTTCATATTCCCTGGTCGAGCCGAAGACGCTCAGGTCTGCCCGTCCGGCGAGCTTCACGAAGCACTTACGGGCGGCGTCTTTGTCGCGAGCGCGGCAGGCCATCACGCAATACTGGCTGAGCAGACCGGTGGACGTGGGATAACGCTGGATCAAGGCTCGGTAGCCTGTCTGCACGCGGTTCCAGTCAAAGGACATTCCCTGGAGGAAGCTATTGGAGACTTTGCTGACTTCCCACGCGAGCCGGGCGTAGATCTCG